>CACZOU010000061.1 GCA_902782945.1 uncultured Methanobacteriaceae archaeon | reverse complement strand
TAATTTGAATGGGCCGGAGGAGATTTGAACTCCTGATCCCCTCCTTGTAAGGGAGGTATCATACCCCTAGACCACCAGCCCATGTTATGATATAAATTATATCAACATATTATACTTTTTATAATCATTATATATAAACATTTCCATAAATTATCATAATTAATTAAATAATAAAGTCTGAAAATAATAGAATAAAATCACGTGAAAATTATCCAAAATATTTTATTTACTAAAAATGATATAATATAACAGATTAAATTGATAAGGAAATAATTTTTTGATAAATAGAGAAGGATACTATGAATAAAAAGATAATAATAGCAATCATATCTTTAATTGCAGTTATTACAATAGGCATAACCTCATTATCAGCAGCACAACCTACTTATAATGACCAAAGTGCACCATGTTATGCATGTAATTCTACAGAATGTCATTGTAATAATTCATGCTTATGTAAAGATCCAAACTTTGAAAACATAACTGGAAATGAAAATCAGATAAGGAATAATAATGGATGTTACTATTGTAACGAATCATGTGACTGTCCAGATAACTGTTCCTGTAAACATCCAAAAGAAACTGGAATAATAGGACATGTTGACATGTGGTGGAATGATTTCTTAAACATGCTTAGACAAATTACACCATTTATTCCTAATAATACTAATAATTCAACAAATAATACAACAAACAATAACAATAATACAACTATAAATAATACAAATACAACTAACATGACAAATGAAACAAATGAAACAATGGATATCAATGGAACAGATGACATAAACGGGGAAAGTAACTCTAATTCAAATACTGTTAGCTCAGATGAAGGGTCAAGTCAAGACTATGAAGATTCCGGATCAAGTTCATCCTCTGGATCAAGTTCAAGCTCAGGCTCAGGGTCAAGTTCAAGTTCAAATTAAATGATTAAAACATGATATGGCAAGACACTTTCTTGTCATGAACTTTTTTTATAGATAAATGATTAAAGAATTATTAAATATTACTATGAAAAGCATGTTTCTTTATAAAGGAAATTGTGAATTAGTATTTATAATCTTAATAGTTATATTATAAGAAAAAGATATAATATTATAAGAATAAATAGAAGGAATTAATAATATGGCATTCGATGAAACAGGAAAAATCTGGTTCAATGGAGAATTAATAGACTGGAAAGACGCTCAAATACATGTAATGTCACACGTAGTTCACTATGGTAGTAGTGTATTTGAAGGTCTTAGATGCTATGATACAGAAAAAGGACCAGCAGTATTCAGATTAAAAGACCACATGAAAAGATTGGAAAACTCAGCAAAAGTATACAGAATGGACATCCCATACACAATAGATGAAATGTGTGAAGCTGTCAAGGATACAATTAACATAAACAATATCCGATCTTGTTACATAAGACCAATCGTATTCAGGGGATATCAGGAATTAGGTGTTTACCCATTAAACTGTCCTATAGAAACAGTTATAGGTGTTTGGGCATGGGGTCAATATCTCGGTGAAGATGCATTAGAACAAGGAATAGATGTATGCACTTCCTCTTGGAGAAAAATGGCACCTGACACTATGCCAAACCTAGCTAAAGCTGGATCAAACTATATGAACTCACAATTAGCTAAAATAGAAGCAACTTCTAATGGTTACAAGGAAAGTATATTACTAAACTATAATGGTGAGGTAGCAGAAGGTACTGGTGAAAACGTGTTCTTTGTAGAAGATGGTGAACTATACACCCCAAACATTGGATCATCAGTATTAAAAGGTATTACAAGAGATACTGTCATAACTATTGCAAAAGATTTAGGTTACAAAGTACATGAAGAACGTATACCTAGAGAAAGATTATACACAGCTGATGAAGTATTCTTCACAGGTACAGCAGCTGAATTATCACCAATTAGATCTATTGATAAAATACAAATTGGTAAAGGAAAACGTGGCCCAGTAACCAAGAAAATACAGGAACACTTGTTTGATGTATTAAACAATAAAGTAGAAGATAAATACGGATGGTTAGATTTCATATAAACTCCATCAAGATTATCTTTCTTTTTCTATTTTTTTTATCTTATTTTTAAATAAATTACTAACAACCTTATATCTTGTTTAACAAATAGTAATTATGGAAAATTACTTTCCTAATTTATAATAATGGTGATATATTGCTAGATATAATTAGTGCAATCATTCTAGGAGCAGTACAAGGTATTAGTGAATTTCTACCAATAAGTAGTTCAGGACATCTAGTTATAGTTCCACATCTTCTTGGTGTAGAAACAGGACTTGCTTTTGATGTTATACTACACGTAGGAACATTAGTTGCTATATTTACTTTCTTCTGGAAAGATATTATAAATATTATTAAAGGATTTATTGTTAGTATAATTAATCTAACAGAGGGTTTTGATAAATTTAAGGATGGATTACGCAGAGTTCCTGAAGAACGTTTTGCATGGCTGATACTTATTGCAACAATACCTACAGGAATTATAGGATTGTTATTTAATAACGCTGTCGAAACAATTTTCAGAGGAACTGTATTTGTAGGTCTATTCTTAATAATTACAGGAATAATATTATACTACTCTGAAAGACATTCCTCAGGAAATATAACAGAAAAAGACATGTCATTTAAACAGGCGATAACTATAGGTATTTGTCAGGGACTTGCAGTATTACCGGGTATTTCAAGGTCAGGTGCAACTATAGCATCAGGTTTATGTCTTGGATTAAACAGAGAATACGCTGCACGATATAGTTTCCTTTTAAGTGTACCTGCAGTAGTGGGAGCAGCAGTATTTAAAGTTAAAGATTTAGCTATTATCGATGCTACTACAACAGTTCTTGTAGCTGGATTTTTATCCTCAGTAATATTCGGATATTTATCCATTAAATTACTCATGAAAATGATTGAAGGATGGAGTCTAGATATATTTGCATACTACTGTTGGATTGTTGGTATACTAACATTTGTATTATCAATAGTATTATAATAAATAAAAAAAGGGAAAGAGTCATGAAATAACTCTTAATTTAGAGGTATCTTCCTCTCTTTTCGATCTCATCTATTTTTTTTACTACTTTTTTATCATCATATCCTCTGAGAAACCATTTGAAGTATTGTTCTGACATTTCAGGTGTTATTGTGGTTAATGATTTTTTAAACACTAGCAAATCAGTTCCTTTATCTTCTAATAAATCGCTATATTTTCCAAGTCCAAAGTCAATGAATATTGGCATGTTATTATCTACTAGTATGTTTGATGTAGTTAAGTCACCATGAATTATTCCACCATTATGCATGTTTGAAACTACTTCGCCGATGTTATTAAATAATGATTCCATGCCGTCTGTTTTATTGTCTGTTATTATTTCATGTAGTTGTGGTGCGTCTATTTTTTCTAGTATTAATTGTTTATTGTTGATGTCCACTGAGTATATAAATGGTGTTCTTACATTGTATTGTTTACAATCAGATAATAGTTTTGCTTCTTCTTTTGTTCTTTCAACTCGTAATTTATTATCTAATTTATCTATACGATAATTCTTTTTAACTCTGTTTTTTATGATAGCTGGTTTATTATCCCAGTAAGCTTCTAGTATATCAGCTTCCGCACCTTTATGTTTAATATTATTAGGGAGATTTATGTTATGCTCTACTTTATCTTTAATCCATGTTACTTCTACTTGATCTGTCCTATACTTAGGATTGATATAACTATTCTTAATACCAGTCTTATCTTCACTGTATGATAATAATCCTAGTCTTGCAATCATTGAACCATTATCCCCGCAATATTTCATTGGTGGCATGTAAAAATCAACATAATGGTCATCACACATTACCTGTAACATCTCACGTAACTTACTATTAGCAGCTACACCACCACATAATAATACTTCATCTTTACCCGTGTAACTTAATGCTCTCTCAGTAACTTCACATAACATTGCAAAACATGTTTCCTGAAAACTATTACATATCACATCAAGGTCAATTCCACTATTATACTTATTGATAGCACTTGTGAGAATACCTGAGAATGATAAGTCCATACCTTTAACAACGTAGGGTAATTCTATTGTTTCATCAGTATTTCTAGCATGTTTTTCTACAATAGGTCCTCCTGGATGACCTAATCCGATGTCACGTGAAAATTGGTCTAAACAATTACCAATTGCAATATCCAGTGTTTCACCTATAATTCTATACCTGCCAGCTTCATAACTTATTATCTGAGTATTTCCACCACTAGTATATAATGTAACAGGGTCCTTTGCGCCTGTTGTTAATTTTCCTATTTCAACATGACCTATACAATGGTTAACTCCAATAAGAGGCACGCCAATATTTTGTGAAAGACTTCTTGCAGCTGTAGCTATTGTTCTTAGTGCTGGTCCTAAACCAGGACCTTTTGCAAATGAAACTAGGTCAATATCATTTAGTGTGAGTGATGACTCTTCTAGTGCATCCTGTATTAGTGGAACAATATGCTCAGCATGAAAATTAGCTGCTTCTCTTGGATGTATACCACCTTTTTCTGGATATAATTGGTCTCCACAGGTAGCTAATATATTTCCATCAGAATCAACTATTCCAATACCTGTTTTCTCAGCTGTTCCTTCAATTCCTAAACAAATCAAATAAATTTCTCCCATCTTTGTTTATCTAATTTAATAATTTTTAATAATTATTATTATATTTAAAATCTATATTATAATAATATAATAGGATTTCTTTTTCTATGAAAAGGACATTAATAATTAAACAATTATATTTTGGTGAAAAAATTGTATGAAAACATAAAAATATTCGGATCAGACAAACAAATGAAAGTGGTTGAAAATTCAAAAAATACAGTATTTCTCTGTGTATTATCAAACACAGCTATTTCTAAAATACCCCATTTAACAGGAGCTGGAGGACCAGAATTTACATCATACACTCCTGCACTAGATGTAGAAGTAATATTAAGAGATGAACCACTTACCTTACCTGAAATTGCTAGTACAGACAGTGAGGAATTATCTGCACCATCACCAGCTATTCTGGCAAAGGCAACAATCGATTTATTAGATATGCCTTTCATTCCTATTAATGCAGGACTAGAAATTGCACCAAAAGTACCATACATTGATTTACATGGAACCCCTGGAGGAGACCTAAGAGAAGGAATAGGTGTAGAAAACGCTAAAGAACTATACATTAATGCTAAAGAGATAGGTTCAACATTATCTAAAATAACAGACCATATTATGATTGGTGAATCCACACCTGCAGGTACAACAACTGCACAGGGAGTATTAACAGCATTAGGATATGATGTTAGAAATAAAGTTAGTGGATGTATGGTTACTAATCCTCATGAACTAAAAAATAGTGTTGTAGACGCTACACTAGAAAAACATGATATTAAACCAGGAGATCTCAAAGACGACCCAATTAAAGCTGTTCAAATAGCAGGAGATCCTACAATGATTGCTACAGCAGGTATAGTAATGGGAAGTACTGTTCCAGTAACACTATGTGGTGGTACTCAGATGGCAGCTGTTTGTGGTATAATTAAAGCTATGGACCCAGAATTTAATTTTGATAACATATGTGTAGCAACAACAATCTATGTTGCTAATGATGAAACTGCAAATATGGTTGATATATTCAGACAAATATGTGATGTATCAATATATGCTGCTGACCCTAAGTTTGAAAATTCAACAGAGGAAGGACTTGTTAACTATACAAAAGGCTGTATTAAAGAAGGAGTAGGAGCAGGAGGAGCTATATTCTATGCATATCTTAAGGGTATAACCCCAGAGCAATACCGTGAAAAAGCAGAGGAATTAACAAGAGCAAACTTTGATTAAGAAAAGCATGCAACTCTTTTACCCTCCCTTTATAAATTCTTTTTCTTAAAAAAAATTAAGTATACATAAAAAGTATTATTGATAAAAAACATAGTTATAAATATGTTAGTAACATTTATTACTGGAAACGAACATAAAGTTAAAGAGGCAAGAGATATCTTCGAAAAATTTGGAATAGAAGTTAACCATGAAAATCCAGGATATCCTGAAGTTCAAGGTTCAATAGAAGAAGTAGCAGCATATGGAGCAAAATACGTTGCTGAAAAACTTCAAAAACCAATAATAGTAGATGATACCGGCTTGTTTATCAGAGCCCTTAACGGTTTTCCAGGAACATACTCATCTTATGTCCAGGAAACACTAACCAATAAGGGAATTATAAAATTACTAAAAGATGAACAGGACAGATACGCCGAATTCAGGTCATGTATTGGTTACTGTGCACCCAAATGTGAACCCAAGACTTTTTTAGGCACTGTCGCTGGTGAAATTTTATCAGAAGAAAGAGGTAACAATGGATTTGCATATGATCCACTCTTCTATGTAAAAGAATATGATAAAACATTTGGAGAGCTCACTACTGGTGAAAAAGATGAATGTTCCCATAGAAGAAAATCAATGGAAAAATTTGCCAAATGGTATTCTGAACAATGAACATTCACAAGTAAAACATTATTATATTATTTAAAACAAAAAATAGGTAAAACATTTTTTTAAAATAATATAAACTACTTAAAAAAAACAGACTAATAAATTAGGAGAATAATATAACATGGCAGACAAACCTGAATGGGTAGAACAAAGCCCAGAAGAAATAGAAGAATTAATCGTAAAACTATACAGAGACGGACAAAGTACAAGCCAAATTGGTATCACACTAAGAGACCAATACGGAATTCCAAGTACAAAAACAGTTTTAGGTGAAAAAATTACAGATATCCTCGAAAAAAATGGAATTGTATTCGATTACCCAGAAGATTTACTAAACTTAATTAAAAGAGCAGTAAACATAAGAGAACACCTCGAAGAAAACCCAAAAGATATCCACTCAAAAAGAGGATTAATTAAAATAGAATCTAAAATCAGAAGATTAGTAAAATACTACACTAAAAACAATGTTCTTCCTGAAGGATGGAGATATGACCCAACAACAGCAGCTTTACTTGTTAAATAGAGCTGACGAAGCTTGTGATTTACTTAAATCACACATTGAAAAACAGCATGTTGTGAGATTAATATCTCACAATGATGCTGATGGACTAACATCTGCTGGAATATTTGCTAACGCAATACAGAAGGCAGGTGGAAGATTCCATACAACAATATTACCACGTCTTAGAGACAGTAACGTTAAAGAACTTAACAAATCCAAATATAAACTATTTATTTTCTCAGATATGGGAAGTGGAAATCTGGACAGTATTTCTAAACTCAAGGGTGATGTAATAATAGCAGACCATCATCAAGTACCAGAAGGTACAGAGCCAGAGATACAAGTAGATAATAAGCAGATAATACACGTGAATCCTCATATATTTAATATTGATGGAACCAAAGATGTTAGTGGTTCTGGACTTTCATATTTATCGGTGCATGGCTATGAATTCTATGAACTAGCAGGATTAGCATTAACTGGTGCATATGGTGATATGCAATTCAAACATGGTCCAACAGGCATAAACAAACTAATTTTAGATGAAGCCATTGAACATAATACAATGGAAATCAAAGACGAATTAAAACTAGCATACTCTAACAGTCAACCATTATACAAAGCAATAACATACACATACAACCCAGTAATTCAAGGATTATCTGGAAATATTGATGAAACAAAACAATTCTTAGATAATCATAACATTCCTAAAGACAAGCTACTAAGTCAACTATCTAAAGAAGAATATGAAACATTGAAAAATGAATTAATCAATATTAATGAGAATATATATGGCGAAATATACACTATACCTAATATCAGAAGAGAACTAACAAATATTGAAGAGTATTCTAATCTATTAAATGCATGTGGCAAAAACAAAGAATACACAGCAGCACTAAGCATACAACTAGGAAAATACGCACAAATAGACTATGCAGAATCATTATTATCTAAGTACAGTAGTAATATGCAGAATGGAATTGAGTGGATAAAAAGAGAAGGCAGTATTCAAGAAGAAAATATCCAATACATATACACAGAAGACAAAGAACTTAAAAAAGTTGCAGCAGCAGTAAGTAGTATTGGTATAGATCTTGGCATACTTCCAGATAAACCTGTGTTAAGTCTGATGAAGATGGATAACTTAATCAAAGTATCCTCTAGAACAACAGACAATATGGTAGAACAAGGTGTTAATCTAGGTGTTATAATGAACCAAGCATCTAACAACTTCAATGGATCTGGTGGCGGACATAACATAGCAGCTGGTGCAACAATCCCTGCTAACCAAAAAGATAATTTCATACACCTAGTAGATGAAATGGTAGAATATCAAATAAATAACAACTAGGAAAAAAAATATAATAAGATATGAGTGGTAGATATGGAACTTACAAAGTATGAAGAAGACATGTATAATGGTGAATATGGTGAAGGAAAAGCAGAATGTATGGAAATACTAGTAAGTCTAGGAAAAATATATGATGCAGAAAAAATGATACCAATTACATCTGCACAAGTATCTGGAGTATCATACAAAACTATTGGTGATGCAGGACTGGATTTTGTAGTTGATTTAGGTAAAAAAGCAGATGTTACACTAGAAACCATGCTTAACCCTGCTGGAGTAGATATTGAAAACTGGGAAGAATTAGGATTCAGCGAAGAATTCACTAAAAAACAGATTGATATAATAAAAGGATATGAAAGTATAGGTGTAATGAGCACATGTACATGTACACCATACCTAATAGGTAATACTCCAATGCTGAATGATCATGTATCATGGTCCGAATCATCAGCTGTATGCTATGTAAATAGTGTTATAGGTGCTAGAACAAACCGTGAAGGTGGTCCAAGTGCATTACTAGCAGCAATAGTTGGAAGAACACCTTACTATGGAAATCATATCTTAGAAAATAGAGTAGCTGACATGATATTTGATGTATCCTATGATTTTAATAATGAAGCAGAAATCGGAGCACTAGGATACTATGTTGGACAAATAGTTAATGATAAAAAACCATACTTTAAACTTACAAGTAATCCTGGAAGAAATAATCTAAAACTATTAGGAGCAGCTCTCGCAAGTAGTGGAGCTGTAAGTCAATACCATGTAGAAGGAATTACTCCAGAAGCCGAGTTTGCAAGAAATCATGATTCATTCGATGAACTTGAAACAATAGATATTGATGAAACTATAATCAAGGATACTATTAGTAAGTTATCTACTACAGATAAAATTCCTGATCTTGTATGTCTCGGATGTCCACATGCGTCAATAACTGAAATTCAGAAAGTAGCTCAACTTGTTAAAGGTAAAAAACTAGTTAAAGACTTATGGATTTGCACATCTAAAGCTATAAAAGCAATAAGTCAACAATGCGGATATCTTGATATTATAGAACAAGCTGGTGGAAAAATAGTTTCTGATACATGTATGGTTGTAGCTCCTATTGAAGAACTTGATTATGAAGTTATTGGAGTTAATTCAGCAAAAGCAGCAAATTATGTGCCTAACATGTGTAAGTTAGATGTTGTTTATGATACTGTAGAGAATTTAATTGATATGATATCTGAATAAATTTTAAATATAAAAAAAATAGTTTAGAGAATATAAATTACAATATAAAGGAATCCTACCTTTACACCGGGATTTTGTAATTTATATTTCCTTTTTTCCTTGTTTTATTAACAAATTATGAAATTTATTTGAGAAAAGTATTTTTCAACCACGTCAATACTTTTTTTTAACACAACTTTTTTTACATGTTTTTAATATCATTATTCTATTAATTATAAAACATGAAATCAATAGGGAAGTAAACAATTCTTTTTATTAATTATACTACTTTTATAGGTTCAGGTATTCTTCTTTTTATTTAATATGGTAGTTTAATTAATTTATTGATTTAATTCTATTGATTTTTTTTATTAAGAGATTATTTTATAGATATTTTTTAATAAATATCATTAATTGATTTAAATTATCACCGAAAAGATTTTATTTATTAGTCATATATACTTATAAGGTATTATTTTATCTTTCATTATTATTTTTGAAGAGTTTTTAGATTAGGTTTATAATATTTTATTCTATCGCTTCATTTTCATCACTTCTCGTCGTGGTGATTTATTTTGGAAATATTTTTTTAAGGATAAATGTTTTTAGTTCTTCATTTTATCACGACTAGAATATTTGATAGTAATTTTTATTTATATTTACGATATAGCTTTAATTATATATTTTATTAACCTTCACTTCATTTTCATCACAACATATGTGATTATTTTTTGTTTTAAATTTGAATTTTTTATTTTAGTGTCTTTTTTATGTTTTGTTTTTTTTATGTTTTTAGATCTTTTTTTTATTTAATCAATGATTTAATTCATTAATTAAAAGATTCACTTCATATAAACCACTGTCACTATAATTTATTACTTGAAATTCCTTTTTCTTATTATTTTATTTAATTTATTTGATTCCTTAAGTATATGACTCACTTCATATCAACCACGCTCTAAATGATTATTTGAATTATTATTTTATCTTAATTATATTGTAATTTGTAATGTTGTAATAGAATATTCGATTTAAAGTTGTTGTTTTTAGTTCTTCATTTTAATCACGACTACAAAAAATTATTTCATCTATTTTTTCATTTATTATAATGTTAGTTTTTTTGTATTATATGTTATAATTTCTTTATTGTATTTACTTCATTTTCATCACAACTGTGATATGCTTGTGATAAGTTGTTCATATTTTTTTTGTTTCGTTATTTTAAGAATAATTTTTTTCATCGCTTCATTTTCATCACTTTATGTGAAATTTTTTTCTTTGTTAATATTTGTATATTACAACAATTAATAGAGTTAATTGTTTAGAAATTTTTTAATTTAATTATACTTATTCACAATAATAAATATATTTTGTTATTATATATATCTTTCTATATTTATTTTAATATACAATGTTAATATTAATTTACTTATTATCTATTTTTTAATTTTATTTATTATTGTTTATAAATATTTTAGAAATTATTTCTTTTCTTTATACTTATTCACAATAATAGATTATATTTACTAGTATATATAGGTTTCTATAGGTATATAACTAAACATTGTCTATTAATAACTTACAGTGTTATTATTATGAATAAAATATCGATGAAAAAAACATAATTAATAAACAATATAAAACAAACACTTATTTAGCATGAAAAATTGGATAGATCATAAATACATAAATAAAAATACGATAGAAGGAAGGATATACCAACAGAATTTAGCTATGAGTGTACTTAAAAAAGGTAACACAATGATAATAGCACCTACTGCAATGGGTAAAACAGTAATTGCAGCTTTAATATCAGCTGAAAGACTAAAAAACTATGAAAATAGTAAGATTTTAATATTAGCACCAAGTAAACCACTGACATTACAACATGAAAAAAGCTTTAAAAAATTTTTAAATACTTCAGTAACTAGTATAACAGGAAATAACAAACCTGCTGATAGAAAAGAATTATGGAAGGAAAATAGAGTAATTTGTGCTACACCACAAACTGTAGAATCTGATATTATATCACGTGAATATGATTTTAAAGATGTTTCTTTAATTGTCTTTGATGAATGTCATCACGCAGTAGGATCATATTCCTATGTATACTTAGCACAAAAGTATATTCAGCAAGCTAAAGACCAGCTAGTATTAGGTTTAACAGCTAGTCCAGGATGGGAAGAGAAAAAAATAAAAGAAGTATCCCATAACATCTACATAAATAATGTTATAATTAAAAGTGAAGATGACCCTGACGTAGCACCATACTTTAATCAAGTGCAGACTAAATGGATAAAGGTAAAACTAACACCTGAATTAAAAGAAATAAAAGATTTATTAGCAGAAACTCTGAAAATAAGATTAAAAACTCTTAAAAAATTAGGTATTATAGATTCAATAGCTAAACCATCAAAAAGAGAAATTCTTGTTGAACAAAAAAGACTTCAACAAAAAATAGCCTCAAGTAATAATCCTAAAAAAGAATATTTCACAGGAATTTCAATATTAACTGAAGTAATAAATATTATGCATTCTCAAGAACTTCTTGAAACTCAGAGTATTAAAACATTGAATAATTACTTTAATAAACTTGAAAAGAAGAAAACAAAAGCATCTAAATCATTGAAAAATGATTATAAGTTTAATAAAGCTGTGATGTTAACAAGAAAATATGTGGATAGAGGTATTGATCATCCAAAAATGAAAAGATTAATGGAGTTAATTCAACAAATTCTTGATGAAAATAATCAGAATAAGATTATAGTATTCAGTCAGTTTAGAGATACCACAAAAAGTATTCATGAACATTGTGAAAAAAATGATATTAAATCTATCAGATTTTATGGTCAGGCATCACGAGATAATGATAAGGGATTAAGTCAGAAAAAACAGATTGAAGTAATTGATAAATTTAAGAATGATGAATACAACGTGCTTATCTCAACTAGTGTTGCAGAGGAAGGTATTGATATACCTGCTGTAGATTATGTTATATTATATGAACCAGTGCCATCTGAAATTAGAATGATTCAGAGAAAAGGAAGAACAGGACGTAAACATCAAGGTGAAATGTATATATTAATGACTAAAGGTACACTTGATGAATCATATTACTGGGCTAGTCAAAGAAAAGAAAGAGCAATGAAGAATAACATCTACAATGCATACAACAAGAATAATATTTCACTTGATAACTACGTGGCTAATAATGAAGAAGTACAATCTTATAATATCAACACAGACCCAGATAATGCTGAAGTAACTTTATATGTTGATTATCGTGAGAAAAATTCTAACATGATGCGAGAATTAGATAAAATCAATTGTGAGATAAAAGTAAAAAGTATGGGTGTTGGTGATTATCAAATTACTGATGATATTATTATTGAAAGAAAAACTGTTGAAGATTTCAGCAAGTCAATAACAGATAAAAGATTATATCAACAAGCTAAAGAATTAACCACTAATTGTAGAAAACCCCTTATGATAATTGAAGGTGAAAACATTTATCATACATTCCTTCATCCAAATGCTATAAGAGGTGCACTTGCATCTATAGCACTTGACTTCAGAATACCAATTATTCAAACTCAAAGTGAAACCGACACAGCATTCCTATTAAAAAGAATAGCATTAAGAGAACAGGACAAAGACAACAAAAAACCAGTAAGTATACGAACACAAACAAAACCAGTTACACTACCAGAACAGCAATTATTCATAACAGAAAGCCTACCAGGAATAGGACCAGTATCAGCAAAAAGTCTACTCAAACATTTTAAAACTGTTAAAAACATGATAAATGCGTCAAAAAATGAATTAAAAGAAGTAGAAGGAATAGGAGAAAAAACGGCTACGAATATTATAGATGTAACACAAAGAGAATTCAGAGATGAATAATGTTACACAACCTCACCACCATAATTTTTAACTAATCAACATATTAATGGGGAGTTATACCTTGTCTAATTCTAAATTCATAATAAACAACTCAAAATACAATGTTAAAGTGATAAGTACGCTACAAGCTGAATTAGAAAACTGTGAAGAATTCTATATAAGTGTAGCATTCATAACAGAAAGTGGAATAACACCATTATTACAAACACTAAAAGAATTAGAAGAAAATAACATACCTGGTAAAATATTAACAACAGATTACCTATTTTTCAGTGAACCTAAAGCATTAAGAAAACTAAATCAACTAAAAAACATAGATGTACGATTATACTCAGTAAATGAAAAGGGATATGGCTTTCATACTAAAGGATACATATTTAAAAACAAGGAAAACTATGATATACTGATAGGAAGCTCCAACATAACACAAAAAGCATTGACAGTTAACAAAGAATGGAATATACTAACAAAAGACAGTATTAATAATGAAGTAAACAAGGAGATAATACAAACATTCAATGAATATTGGAATGATTCAATAGATATAGATGAGTGTATAACTCAATATGAAGAATTATATGAAGAAAATATAGAATTACAGATGAAATCATGGATAAAACCTGCTCCAAAACAATTTAAACCAAATAATATGCAGAAACGATTCATGGAAAATCTAAGTAAACTAGTAGATTCAGGTAAGAAAAGAGGATTACTGATAAGTGCAACAGGTACAGGTAAAACATATGCATCAGCATTTGGATTAAAAAAACTTAATCCTAAAAGAGTATTATTCCTAGTACACAGGGAACAAATAGCAAAACAAGCAAAACAATCATATGAACATGTATTTAACAATAAAACTATGGGCATGCTCTCAGGAAATAATAAAAACTATGATAGCGACTTTATATTCAGTACTATTCAAATGATGTCACGTGAAGAGAATTATACTAAATATGATAAGAATCATTTTGACTACATTGTAATAGATGAGGTACACAGAGCAGGAGCTAAAAGTTACCAGAAAATAATGAATTATTTCGAGCCTAAGTTTTATATAGGAATGACAGCATCTCCAGATAGATCAGATGACTTTGACATCTACTCCTTATTTGACCATAATATAATATACGAGATAAGATTAAAAGATGCCTTGGAAGAGAATATGCTCTGCACATTTAATTATTTTGGTATAACTGATAAAGCATTAGATGTTAATGATTTATCCAGCACTCGTATAGATAATATAATTGAAAACATTGAATATTATGGTTACAGTGGAAATAGAGTTAAAGGATTAGTCTTCTGTAATACTAATAAAAATTCAAAATTATTATCCGATGAATTTAATAGACGCGGATATAAAACAATTAGTCTTAGTGGTGATAACTCACAAAAGGAAAGAGATGAAGCAATCGATAGATTAACTAGTGATACACGTGAAGATTACCTTGACTATATATTCACAGTTGACATTTTCAATGAAGGTGTTGATATTAAAGAAGTTAATCAAATAGTAATGTTACGTGAAACAGAGTCCAGTATAATATTTATACAACAACTTGGAAGAGGACTTCGTAAATCACCAGGAAAGGAATATGTTGTCGTACTGGACTTTATTGGTAATTATAATAATAATTTCATGATTCCCATAGCATTATCAGGAGATACCACTTATGATAAGGATACAATTCGTAAGTTTATGATTAACCGTGATAATATGCTTGTTGGATGTTCTACAATCAATTTTGATAAAATATCATCTGAGAGAATTTATAAATCCATCAATAAAGCTAAATTCAATAACTTGAATTTTATTAAAAACGAGTATTTCAAATTAAAAAACAAGCTTGGACACATTCCTACTCTTTATGAGTTCTACAAGTATAATCAATTGAATCCTATGTTTATAATTAATTGTATGAATAAGCTTAATTCATTAAAGGAAAGTAAAACATACCCTTACTTTGTTGCTAAAGTTGATAATGATTATAATAATTCAATGAATACCTTAGAATTATTATATTTAGAATTTATTACTCAGAAACTTGCAAATGGTAGAAGACCTCATGAACTGGTAATTATAGAGGAATTGATTAAAAATAATACACTTGAAATTTATGTTCTTGAAAATATACTCAAAGAAAGATATAATATTATTAACGACAGAATATCCATTGAAAGTGCCATACGTGTACTTGACAAATCATTCTACAAACCAAGAGAACATGATTATTACTTAAAAAGTAAAATAATAGATGTTAAAGACGATGAAATCACAATAGATCCAATATTTAAAAGACTATTAGATAATAAAGAATTTAAAGATAATGTATGTGACCTTTTAAAAGTAGGATTAACTGAATATGAAGATAACTATAATGAACATCTCGATAACATGAATTTCAAGTTATATGAAAGATATTCAAGAGCAGATATAGCTAAATTACTAAACTGGCCTGAAAAAGATGCTATATACGGTTATGTGATAAAAAATAATATAGATAATGAGAAAACATGTCCATTCTGTGTAACATATGATAAAAAAGAAAATAATGAAGAAAGCACTAAATATGTTAATAAATTCTATGATAATGAAACACTAAGTTGGATGGCCACTAGTTCCAGAACATTTGAATCAAAGGATATTAAAGAAATTCTTAACTATAAAAAGACAAATATGAAATTCTACTTGTTTATGAAAAAAAATAATGAAGAAGGAAAAACATTCTATTACATGGGTCCTATTATTCCTACACAGCCAGCTCAAGCTAAAGTCATGGATAAGAATGGTGAACTTAAGGATACTGTGAACTTTAAATTAAAACTAAAATATCCGGTACGAGAGGACATGTATGAATATTTTATTAATTAAATTCAATAAAAAAAAATAATAACTCTACAAAGCCTATATAATATACAAGGGATAAAATATGAAGATAATAGTAGACAGAAAAAACAGGAAATACGTAGTACATGATAAAGAATTTCATTCAGAAAAGGGAGTAATACCTGAAGAAGATATTAAAAATGCTAAAGTAGGTGATGTACTAGAAACACATATGGGTAAAAAGTATACTGTTATAGAACCTAATATTAATGATTATATCGAATTAATGAAAAGAAAATGCTCAATATTACTACCCCAGGATCTTGGATTAATAATTGGATTTACAGGAGTAGGCTATGGTAGTAAAATTGTAGAATCAGGTACAGGTGCTGGTAGTAGTCTACTATTCTTTGCTAACATTGTAGGACCAGAAGGACATGTTACTAGTTATGAGATAAGAGAAGACTTTGTAGAAATTATAAAAGAAAACATTGAAGGTACTGATTTTAATAATATAACATTACATAACAGAGATGTTACTGAAGGATTTTTAGAAGAAGATAATTCAGTTGATTTAGTATTTTTAGATCTTCCAAGACCAGGAGATGTAATTGAAGATTCTTATAGGATACTTAAGACTGGTGGATTTATAGCAGTGTATACTCCTTATGTCGAACAGTTTCAAGTAGTAACAAGAGAATTACAGAAGAATAAATTTAAAAATATCAGAATAAGAGAGGGTAATGTTAGAGAATTAGAAATAAAGAATAATAAAACAAGGCCTAATAGTAGAATGGCAGGACATACAGGATATATTACATTTGCAAGAAAGCTATAATGAAAAAATAAGAAGTGGATTAATAAAGAGTTGAAGTATTATGAGTTTTAATTTAGAAAATATAATTTCTATCAGAGATTTTAAGAAAAGTGATGTTGAATACATATTAGATCTTGCTGAAGACATGGAGCCAATTGCTAAATCAGAGAAAGTATGTCATAAAAAGGATGGTAAATTATTAGGAGTAATGTTCTATGAACCATCAACTCGTACAAGATTATCATTTGAAACGGCAATGAAACGATTAGGTGGAGATGTAATAGGATTTAACCAGAAACAGGGAACAAGTATACAGAAAGGTGAAGTATTATATGATACTGCACAGATTATATCCCAATATACTGATGCTATTGTTTTAAGACATGATATGGAAGGAGCTGCAAGATTCATATCTAACAAGGTTGATGTTCCTGTTATTAATGCTGGAGATGGAGCAGGACAACATCCTACACAAACATTACTTGATCTTTATACTATGAGAAGAACATTAGATAATATTAATAATATTAAAATTGCTATTGTTGGAGATTTGAAATATGGACGTACTGTTCATAGTCTTGTATATGCTCTTGCAATGTTTAATGCTGAGATAGTGTTTATATCACCTAATGAATTACAGATGCCTCCGGAGATTCTTAAAGATTTGGAGAAGATTAATTGTAAATTCAGTATTAAAAGTTCTTTAGCTGATAATATAAGTGATGTTGATGTTGTTTATATGACTAGAATACAGAAGGAAAGATTCCCTGATCCACAGGAATACTTGAAAGTTAAAGGTCAATATGCATTAAAGGGAAAAGATTTGGAGAATTCTGATGTCATAGTTATGCATCCACTTCCCAGGGTTGATGAAATATCATTTGATGTTGATAAACTAGATAATGCTATGTACTTTAAACAAGCATTTTATGGTGTTCCAATTAGAATGGCATTACTTGATTCCATAATAAAATAAGATGTTTCTAATTAACTATTTAAGTTACAAATTATTATATAAACAAGGCTAATATAGAAGTTAAATAGAAAAATCAAAAGGATAGGAATAAATATGACTGAAAAATCAACAATATATCAAATAGATAAATTAGTAGAATATCAGGAAAATTCTGTTGTAAGTAAAGAATTAGTAAAAAAAGAAACAGGAACAATAACAGTATTTGCATTTGATAAAGGAGAAGGATTATCTGAACATGCAGCTCCATACGATGCAATGATTCAAATAATAGATGGAAAACTAGAATTAACATTAAACAAAAAATTATATACACTTGAAAAGGGTGATATGATTATAATGCCAGCAAATGCTCCACATGCATTACATGCAGCTGAAAGATTTAAAATGATACTATCTATGATAAAATCAGAATAAGATACGATTATTTTCTGTAAAGTTGTATTACAAGTATAAACACCAATTTATATAAATTATTATTTTTTTTATACACTTGAGATTATTTTCAAGTGTAAAGTTCATTTTTTCAATATTAAAAAATATAAATTTTAATAGAAATTCTAAAATATTAACTGCTATTTTCATAAAAAAAGATTAATTATAACTGTAAATTAAACAATTAGAAAAAAATAAGAAATTGAAAAAGAGTTTAATCTTTAAATACTAATGCTTTTTCAATTAATTCTGGATCACATTGTAATGTGATGATATTTGTTCTTCCTTTTCCTCTACCACGAGATATTGTATTTGCGGAAATTAAACCAAGCATTTCTAATTCATTGATAAAATCGAAGATTCTACGATATGATACTTTATCATTTTTAGCTAAGTCCTCATATATTTCGTATAATCTTCCAGATGTGATTTCTTCTTTTTTATTTGTAAGATATGTTATAGCTTGTAATACTCTTTGTTGTTGAATAGGTAAAGTCATTACAACATCAATAATTTTATTGTGTTCTATACGATCTTTAGCTTCTATAACAAAGCTTTCTTCTACAACATCTGCCCCTTTTTCATCTGCTATTTCACCTGAAGTTTTTAATAAATCAAGAGCATATCTTGCATCTCCTTCTTCTTTTGCTGCTAATGCTGAACATAAAGGTATTACTGGATCAGCTATTGTTCCTTCTTTGAAGGATAGTTGTGATCTTTCTTTAAGAATATCTATTAGTTGCTGTGCATTGTATGGAGGAAATACAATTTCCCGGTCTCTTAAACTACTTTTTACTTTTGGTTTAATAAAACTTTTGAAGTCAACATAGTTACTTATGGATGTTATAGATACATTATCAGTTCGAGTTAATGTATATAAAATACTGTCTCCATCATTTTTGAGTATAACATCAAGTTCGTCTAATATTACGATTAGTATTAAATCTTCACCTAATATATTCTTTTTAAATAAATTTCTAAATGTGTTGACTACTTCTGCTTTGGTCCATCCTCTGTACGGTACTGGTTTTCCTAATTGTTGACATAATCTTGCTAGTATCTGATATTCTGTATTGTAATCAGTGCATCTTATGTATTCGATTCTGATGTTTAAATTTCGTTTTGATGCTACTTCTTCTAACTGTTTTTTAGCGTATAGGGTTACTGCTGTTTTACCAGTTCCTGTTTTACCATAGATAGTTATGTCAGGTGGTGTGTTTTTTTGTAATGCTTCAACCCAATAGTTTGCAATTGATTTAATTTTTTCATCTCTGTGTGGCAGTGTTTCTGGAATAAAACGATGATCTAAATATTGTTTAGATTTGAATATTGTTTTTCTGTCATTTAAATCTTCAAAAATGTTTGTCATATAATCGCCTGGTTATGTAGTTTAATTTCAAGTATAATTTTAAATGTAATATTAGAAATTCAAGTGAAAAATTAATAATATTTTATTTCTAATTTATACTATAAAAAGGTTTAGAGAGTGAGACGTATATTTCAAGTGTATATTAAAAAGGTACCCCCCACTAAAATTCCGCAAAAAGTGAAAAATAAAAATGTTTAAAAATGGTTTTTAGCTAAAAATAAAGTTAAATAATTCTTTTTTATTAATAAAAAAGAAAATTAATAATTTTTATTATATAATATTTATTATTTTTATTTATTTTTCTATTTATTTTATTAATTATTATTTATTTATTATTTATTTTATTATTTATTATTATTTTATTATTTTATTTATTATTATTTATTATTTTATTATTTAATTTAATTTAATTTAATTTAAAAATTTAATAAAAAAGTACTACAAAAATACTTATAAGTATTATAGTAATACTTTTAAAAATATTTTTCAAAAATTTTTACACTTGAAATTTAATTTTATTTTTTTCAAAATTTTTTATTCAGAAAAAATTACACTTGAAATAAACGTCTTAACTTTTTGCGTTAGGTACAAAAAAATTTTACACTTGAAAAATACCTCTCACTATTTGAAAATTTTTGCTATGAAAAAAACATTACACTTGCAATGTACGTCTCACTATTTGTTTTGATAGGAAAAACAAATATTTACACTTGAAATACACGTCTATTATATACAACTTTAATATAATATAATAATAATGATATATGAAAGTTTAATTTACTCAATTTCAATACTAGGTCTAGCTGTACTTATTGATTTATTAATAGGAGAGGTACCTGATAAAATACATCCAGTAATATATATGGGAAATTTTATTTCAAAACTAAAAAATTACCTGCCGGCTACAAAAACATCAGGACTATTAATAATTCTAGCAACAAACTTCACATTTTCGATAATAACATTAATATTATTATTAATCACAGCATACCTCAACAACTGGTTATATGTAATAATAGCATCTATCATATTATCAACAACATTCTCAATCAATTTCCTAATAAAATCTGTTAAAGACATTCAAAAAGATTTAAATGAAGATATTGACAAGGCAAGACAATCAATGTCCTATTTA
This sequence comes from uncultured Methanobacteriaceae archaeon, assembly GCA_902782945.1. GTDB lineage: Archaea > Methanobacteriota > Methanobacteria > Methanobacteriales > Methanobacteriaceae > Methanosphaera > Methanosphaera massiliense. The sequence continues at coordinate 52,642 of CACZOU010000061.1, read as the reverse complement.
GTAAGCCGAGATACACAGGAACTAACAGAATCAAGAATAACATCAGCAGCAATAGAAACACTAACTGAAAACATAACTGACAGTATAATATCTCCATTATTTTACACAACAATAATAAGCATACCCTTCGGAATGATTATAGCAATACCCTGTGCTGTAATATACAGGGTATGTAATACAATGGATGCAATGTTAGGCTACAAGACAAAGGAATTAATAGATGTGGGTTGTTATCCTGCAAAACTCGATGATATACTAAATTATATACCTGCAAGAATAGCAGGATATTATATGATACTATCAGCATACATACTACGCTATGATTACAAACAATCATATCATGTGATGAAAGAATTTGCATTGAAAACACCAAGTCCAAATAGTGGTTACACAATGTCTGCAGCAGCAGGAGCACTAAATATAACCTTAACTAAAGAAGGAGTATATCAGCTAGGCTATGGGACAACCGAGTTAACAAGTGATAAAATAACCGAATCAATTAAACTTACTAAAGTAACATCAATACTATTTATTGTAACAATTCTTTTAGTTTACTTTATAATAGCAATGTTATTATTATAAAATAAATTGGCGTGTTAAATATGAAAATAGCAATAATTTCTATAACAGAACAAGGACAATTAATTTCAGACAAATTATATTCTAATCTTAAAAATAATCCATTAATACTTCATGTTCAGCAATATCATAAAAATGTTAAAGAAACAATAAAAAATATTTTCAATGAATATGATTGTATTATTGGTATTATGGCATCTGGTATTATGATCAGGTCCATAGCTCCCTACGTTAATTCTAAGTTATCTGATCCGGCAATTTTATTAGTTGATGATAATGGTAATTTTGTAATAAGCTTACTTAGTGGACATTTTGGCGGAGCTAATAATTTAACACATAAAATAGCTGATATTATTGATGCTACTCCTGTTATAACTACTTCAACTGATATAAATAATAAAATAGGTATTGATTCAATAGCAAAGCATTATTATTGTAGTTTAGAAAATACTGGTAATATTAAATTTATTAACAGAGCATTAGTTGATGATAGAAAAGTGGAACTTTATTTACCTTCTAAATTTTCATTTATATTAACTGATTCAGTTAGATATTCCTATAATATTCATATAGATAATACACTTGAAATGATTGTTTCAGAAATTGATGGTCACAAAGTTATATTAAAGCCAAGAAGATTAGTTATGGGCATAGGTGCTAGGAAGAATATAGCTACTAGTAAAGTTGAACATGCTGTACTTGAAGCCTGTAAAATATTAGAAGTACCTGTTGATAGAATTGACTTATTTGCCACTGCTGATGTTAAAGCTAAAGAACAAGGAATATTGGATGTAATGTCTAAATATGATAAGATATTGGAAATAGTTGAAATGTCTGATATTAAGAATTATGAAAATAATGATATTTCAAAGTCTGATTTTGTTATGAAACAATTTGGAGTGAAAGGAGTTTGTGAACCAGCATGTTTGATAGTTAATGGTGATAATTCAGAGTTAATCTTTAAAAAAACTGCATATAATGGTGTTACTATTGCTGTTTCAGTTAATAATAACTAACTTTTGCACTAGAAACATATCTTTTTCTTTTTAACATTTATTTTTAATTATCACTTGAAATCATTCTTTTTCCATATTTTCACTACAATAAATTTTTTATTCTATTTATCCCTCAAAAATGTTCATAACACTTGTTTTTATATATTATAACTACCATAAATATAATAATATAAAAAAATTTAATTTATGCATATTAATAATCAATCAAAGAATAAAAAAATAGAAATACTCAGTAATTTTTGTTAATAATAACAAGATAATTTTACATTACATGTTTTATTTAATAAAAAATAAATTATATAATATACTGTAATAGGGGAGTGTAATTATGAATGATATAATGAGTAACGATGAAATATTTGAAAATTGTACTGAAATATTATCACAAATAATCAATGACAATAGTGTACCACGTAATATAAGAAAAGCAGCAGAAGATTCAACAAATCTTTTAGCTAAAGATGAAGAGCCAACAATAAAGGCAAGTACTGTTATATCAATATTAGATGATATAAGTAATGATCCAAACATACCAATTCATGCAAGAATTCTTGTTTGGAACATTCTAAGTGAATTAGAAGCAGTTAAAGATTAAGTACATGTGTAATATATTGTGTTTTAGCTATACCTTCTATATATTCACATAGAAGTGTAGCTTCTTCAATATTTTTACCAACACTAATAACCCCATGATTTTTTAATAATACAGCATCTTCTTTTTTAAGAGCATCACTACTATGCTTAGCTAATTTTTTACTACCTGGCGGATAATAGTCAACTTCAGCAATATATTCGCTAGTGATTTCGCCAAAGCCCTCCTGTTGATATAAATGTCTTTTACTAAATGCAAATCCAGTAGCATAAGGTGAATGTACATGAACCACACTTTTTACATCAGGCCTATTTTTATAAACACCTATGTGAAGATTAGTTTCCATTGAAGGAACCCTGTTATCAGTTGAAGTATATGTTAAGTCATCAATTTTAACTTTCAAGACATCTTCATATACAAGACTTTTAAAGTCAGTACCAGATGCTGTGATGTAAACATATTCACCTTCATCATCAATTATACTAATATTTCCTGATTTACCAATAACCATCCCTAAATCATATAAATGATGTGCTGTTTTAACTATTTTATCTATTATATTATTATTCATCATAATAAAAACTCCTTATTCTACTTAATTAATCACTTCTGAAGTCAAGCATCTGAAAAGTTCCATGACTAAGTATTGGAACTTGTCCTACAGTTGGTACAATATTATATATTTTCTGGAACTCTGTCTGTTTCTGGAAAGTACCTGAGTTTAGCATATGAACACCTTTATATTTAACATGAGAATTGATATGAACGTGACCAGTATGTAATACATCTGGAACTTCATCAATAACAAGATAATCCTCAAATTCACTTGCAAGAGGTGTTCTTTCACCATAAATAGGAGCAAGATGTCTTTTTTCAAGTAATAATTTCATAATTTTATCAGTTTCTGCATGACTATAATTCAGTGCCATTACAATATCATCAAAGCTTCTTCCATGATATACTTCAACTTTAATATTATCCAGATTAACAACTGTAGGATTACTTACCATTTCAATATTTTTCTGATTACATAAGTCTTTAGCATATTTTTCAGTTATTGCTGGTTGTGGCTCTGCTAATCTTGTTGCATCGTGGTTACCTGGACTTAATATAATAGGAATATCTGTTATATCACCTAATAATCTACCAGCTTCCTCATATTGTTGGTATATGTCCTTGATTTTCAATTCCTTTTCCTGGTTTGGATATATTCCTATACCATCAACAAGATCACCACCAATTACAAGGTACTTTACATCATTAGCGAGGTCTTGTTGTTTTTCAGAACCGTAATTACCATTAATCCATTTGATAAATTTATTGAATGCTTGTTCATCAAATTGTTTACTTCCAATATGTACATCTGATAAGAATACTATTGAGAAATCCATTGGTTTTTCTATATTTCTTCTCTGAATACCAGGATGTACTATTTCATCAGCTCGTATAAGATTACCATTAGTACTTCCACTAACACCAATAATCTCATCCTTAACTAATGATTGGCTAGCATTCATCAAGTCCTCATTATCTTTAAGGATTATTACACTGCCGGTACCTGTAGGATCTTCTATCTCCACTATTTTATGACCATTCTTTGTGTTGTTGATACTGTTTACTATACCTATTGCATGAAGATTATCAATGTTGGTCTTGGTTGTTTTTAGTTCATTAATTTTCTTAAATTCAGGGTTTTGTTGTATTATTTTTTTAAGCTTATCATATCGGCTGTTAAAGTATTTATTTAAATCCTGAATATCTCCATCAGTATATGACTTGTTTGTCACATCTAATACTATTTCATATGGTGTTTCCTGTTTTGCTCTGATTTCTCTTGTTTTAGGATTTTCAATTATTGCTTCGTGTATACGCTGTCTTTCATGTTCCTGGTAATTTCTGATGGTCTGGGTTGTTATTATATACTGATCATTCTCATTTTCTTCTACATATTGAATTAATTCATTTATTAAATAATCGTAATCATCATTTCCTCTAATTTCTGCATATGCATTATTATTTAATAAAAGATTTGCTTGTTGAAATTTTTTTATTATATCACTTGACATAATCAGCACACTTATTAAAAATATTTTTTTTATATTGTTCTTAAATTATTTTTTCTTTATTTAATATTAATTATTTATGTTTTTCAAGAATAATAAAATATAATATATATGATAATTAACTTAAAATAATAATAGACTTTAAAAAATATAATGCTTTTTCTGATTATATTAAAGAAAAAATAGGGATGGTGAATTAATGTCAAGGATTTTGAAAATAATTCTGTTTATTGTAGGACTTATAGTATTCTTTGAAATAGGTTTATTTGCATCTTATAGTCTAATATCATCTGATTCTGCAAATCCCGTGGATTTAGTTTCAGTACAATTAAACGGTATATCTGACTTTGTAGGTTCATTTTCTGGTGAAAAAGATATTAATGATCAAAACACGATGAATATTACAAATGATGATGATGTAGCCTTATTACTAAATAATATGACAAATTTAAGTGTTAACTTGAACTCGGTAACTGCGAAGGTGTCTAGTGAGGATCCGGGTAATCAAACAGTTACAATCACAGCAACAGCAACAAAAGATGCACAGGTAACCTCTGGAGGAGCAATAGAAATAGTTCCAGAACAAACATACAGTATAACAGCAACAGCAATAGGAGAAGTATACTCCAGCGGAAAAGTAAAAATAAACACAAGCTCCATATCAATCAAAGAAAAAATACTCTTATACAACCAAAACAATAACACATCATCAAATCAATCAATAGACAACCTCTTACAATATGCACAAAACAATACAACTGCTACAAACACAACAGCAGCAAATAACACATCAACAAGTAGAGCAAGAGCATAAAACAATTATTCAACTTCCCTACTAAAAGATGAATAATATAACCCCCACTTTTTTTTATTATCTTTTAAAACAAAATTATAGAAAAACATAACAAATATCACTATAATTGGATTTAAATGACCTTAATCAATAAATAATATAAAAAATACATAATAATTCAGTTACATATAAACTATTTTAATTTGAGTTAAAAATCTGTAAATAAATGGGGAATTATTATGATAAGTTTAATAGGTATAGGATCAAAAAGAGAGCACATGACTCTCAAAGCAGCAGACAGAATAAAAGAAGCTGATGTAATAATAGCATACAAACCATACTTAACACACATAGAAGACCTAATAGAAGGAAAAGAAGTATACAGAAGAGGTATGGGCGATGAAATGGACAGAGTAGAACTTGCAATAGAAAAAGAAAAAGAAGGAAAAAAAGTTGCAATAATCAGCTCAGGAGACCCTGGAATCTATGGAATGGCAAACGTATACTTCCAAATAATCGACAAATACAGTAATCTGGAATTTGAAGTAATACCAGGAGTAACAGCAGCAACATACTCAGCAAGTGCACTAGGAGCACCATTACACGACTTAGCAATAATCAGCCTAAGTGATTTACTAACACCACTAGAAGAAATCCAAAGAAAAATAAAATACGCAGCAATAGCAGACCTTGTAATAGCATTCTACAATCCTAAAAGTAAAACCAGAACAAAACCATTTGAAACAGCATGTGATATACTAGTAGAAAACAGAAACCCTGAAACACCAGTAGGAATAGTAACAACCAAAGGAACAGAAACAATAACACACATATGCAAACTAAAAGAACTAAAAGACCAAGACATTAACATGTCAACAACAATAATTGTAGGAAACTCATTAACATACGTTAAAAAAGGTAAAATGATTACTCCAAGAGGATACAAGATGGATGCTAAATTACCTGAATTAACAGAACAATTCTATGACAGATTCTTTAAAGGTGACATTCAAATAGGACCAAATACTGACTGCGAATATTTCCCATGTCATGGAGAACAAGAAAACTGCACATTCTGTTACTGTCCATTCTATCCATGTGCAGACGGATCAACAGGAGGAAACTGGATAGAAGATAAAAATGTATGGAACTGTAAAGAATGTAACTGGATACATAAAGATGCAGTAGTCGATGAAGTACTAGATTATGTTAAAGAAAACATTAAATCAATGGAAGACTTCGACACCAAGAAAAAAGATTTATTAAAACTTAGAAGAGCAACAATATATAAAACAAGAGACCTTGATTATGGCCGTAACTATGATTTAGGCGACGATGAAGAATAATTATTCTTCAATTAATACTTTTTTTATAACAAAATTTACACTTGAAATATATGTCTGGATTTATTAAAAATTCATACTTCCAAACCCAAAATTAAAACAAAAAAATAGTAAAAATAATGAAACTAATTATAACTCAACAGTCATATTAGCTTCATAAACAGTAATAGCTTTACCTTCCATTACAGCAGTCAAGAAATCATCATGCTCAGTAATAGTAATATCAAGATCTCCACCAGAAAGATGAGCATGTACCTTCTCATTAAGAAGACCCATCTTATAACCTAATAATACACAACTAGTAGTACCAGTACCACAAGCAAATGTAAAACCAGCACCACGTTCCCATGTTAATATATTAATTTCCTCAGGAGATATAATGTTAACAAAATGAACATTAACCTTTTCAGGGAAAGCCTCATGATTTTCAATACGAGGACCATAATAGTCTAAGTCAATATCATCAATATTAACATCAGTAAAACATACAGCATGAGGATTACCAACACTAACAGAACTCATGATAACTTTTTCACCCTCAACATCAATTTCCTCATCAATGAATTCCTCAGTATCACCACTAGGTGCAATAGCAGGAATTTCCTCAGGTTTAAAGTATCCTTTACCCATGTCAATAGCAATACTAGTAACCTCACCATCTTCAACTGTAAGTCTAGCTTCCTTAATATCTTCCATGGTTTCTATCTGCATAGTTTCCTTTTTAACAATATCATTATCATACACATATTTAGCAAGACATCGGATACCATTTCCACACATCTCGGCCTCACTACCATCACTGTTAAATATACGGAATCTAACATCAGCTACTGCAGATTTACATGCAAAAATAACACCATCAGAGCCAACACTAAATCTACGAGTACTTATATCATCACTTAATTTATTTTTGTACTGTTCTGGTATGACTTCTTGTTCTGTTTCATTAATAACAATATAATCATTACCAAGAGCATGCATTTTTGTAAATTCTATTTCTTTCATCATTTTAATAACCTTGTAGGGACTGACTGACCATTAAATAAGTCACTAAATTCTTCTCTTCTTCTAATTACATCTACTTGATCTTTATTTACTAATACCTCTGCAGGTCTAGGTCTGGAATTATATTGTGATGCCATACTAAATGCATATGCTCCAGCATTAAGTATTGCTAGAAGGTCACCTTCCTCTAATTTAGGCATTGGTCTATCTCTTGCAAATAAATCTCCAGATTCACATAAGTTACCTGCAATATCAATTTTTTCCTCATTTTCATCATTAATTCTATTAGCTACTACTATATGATGGTATGATCCATACATTGTAGGTCTTAGTAATGTACCAAATCCACAATCTACTCCTGCAAATTTACGGTAGCTTTCTTTTATTGTATTTACACGTGTTAGTAACACTTCAGAGTTTCCTACTAGGAATCTTCCTGGTTCAATGTACATTGATGGTTTACCCATATCATACTCTTCTAATTTAGATTTGTATAAATTAATTATATCTGTTGTAAATTTTTCTAAATCTAATTCTTGTTCTGTTGGTTCATAGGGTATACCAAATCCTCCACCAAAGTCTAGGAATTTAAAGTCAATACCTACTTTTTGATGTACTTCTCCTGCTATATCCATCATTGTTTCCACTGCTAACATAAATGGTTCAGATTCTAGTATTTCTGATCCTATATGTGAATGCATTCCTATTGGTTTAAATCCAAGGTCTATTGCTTTCTGATATACTTCAACTGCTTCTTCTTCTTTGATACCAAATTTACTTTTTGGACCTCCGGTTATACAGTGTTCATGATGTCCTGCTTCTACCATTGGATTTACTCTTATAGATATTTCTTTTCCTTCTGTACCTTCAATAGTACTTAGTCTTTCTAGTGCTGATACACTATCTAAGTTTATAGTAACTCCTGTTTTATGTGCGTATTCTAATTCTTCTGTTGTTACGTTGTTTCCTGTGAATACTATTCTGTCAGGTGAAAATCCTGATAGTAATGCTGTATATATTTCACCAGGAGATACTGCATCTATATAACTTCCTTCATCTTCTAATATTCTCATTACTGCTAAGCTTGTATTTGCTTTTGCAGCATAACACATGTGTAGGTCTTCATATTTACTGCTGAATGCTGTATATAATTTGTTGTAATTATCTCTAATTTTTTCTTCATCAATTACATATAATGGTGTTCCATATTTCTCTGCTAAGTCGTTTGCATCAATATTTCCAATTATAAGATGATTATTTTCTTTTTTTAAATTAAAATCATATGGCATAGTTATTCCTCGTTATTATATATTAGTTATTTATATTATTATCAAATAATTATGTTCTAGTATAATATTTATTCTTAATTATAATTGTTAAAAAAAAGAGAGTTCAAATTTATCACTTAGTATGATTCTCAAAAAAAGTTCTTTTTTTAAATTATGAATTTCATCTTTTATATAAATTATGTTATATTTGTTCGTATAATCATAATATATTAAATAAAATAAGTATAATTGAATCATGTTAAAATGATTTTATAAAACTAGTAATTATATAAATGTTAACGAGCCCGGGGGGATTCGAACCCCCGACCTTGGGATCCGAAGTCCCACGTCATAATCCTGGCTAGACTACGAGCCCATCTTTTTTTATATAAAATATATTTTTATCAACTTGATTTTGTTCTATATATATTATTTTATATCTTATTCTATTAAACTTTTTTCCCATAATAGAATGGTATTAAAAAAATTATTATAATACTACAATATAAATATAATATATAATGTATAGCAATAATTTATTAATATATTTTTTTTAATTTTATTATAACTAACATAAAATCTAAATTTCACGTTAAGAGGATGATTTAATGAGAAGTGACAATATAAAAAAAGGAATAAACAGAACTTCACACAGATCTTTACTAAGAGCATGTGGCTTAGATGATAACGACATGAAAAAACCATTTATAGGAATAGCAAACAGTTATACTGACATAGTACCAGGTCATATACATCTAAGAAGTTTAGTTGAAGAAGTAAAAGAAGTTGTCAGAGCACAAGGTGGAGTACCATTTGAATTTGACACAATGGCAGTATGTGATGGTATAGCAATGAACCATGAAGGAATGTATTATTCCTTACCATCAAGAGAGATAATAGCAAATACAGTTGAAAGTATGGCTATGGCTCATCAGTTTGATGCATTAATTCTAATGCCATCATGTGATAAAGTAGTACCTGGAATGATAATGGCAGCAGCAAGACTAAATATACCAGCAATAGTAATTACTGGTGGACCAATGATGCCGGGTAAATTCCATGGTGAAACAGTAGATTTCATTAATGTAACAGAAGCTGTTGGAGCAGTACAATCTGGTAAAATGTCTGAAGAAGACTTATATGAATTAGAAAGATGTGCATGTCCAGGTGCAGGTTCCTGTGCAGGATTATTCACAGCTAACACTATGGCATGTTTAACAGAAACTCTTGGATTAAGTTTACCAGGATGTGCTACAGCACACGCAGTCAGTGATAAAAAAGTAGAAATAGCAAGAAAATCAGCTAAGCAAATCTTCACATTACTAGAAAAGGATATAAGACCTTCTGATATATTAACACAGGAAGCATTTGAAAATGCAATCATAGTTGACCTTGCTCTTGGTGGATCAACAAACACAACACTACACATACCAGCAATAGCAAATGAAGTAGAAGGTGTAGATGTAACATTAGATTTATTTGATAAACTAAGTCATAAAGTACCATACATTTGCAGTATAAGACCTGGCGGAACAAACCGTATGATAGATGTTGAAAATGCTGGAGGAATTCCAGCAGTAATGAAAAACCTAGAATCATTACTAAACACAGACTGCATGACCTGTACATCCAAACCAATCATTGAAAACATTGCTAATGTAACAGATATAGACTATGATGTAATACACACTTTAGATAATCCTATAAGAACTGAAGGTGGAATAGCTGTATTATATGGTAATGTTGCACCTAATGGCTGTGTAATTAAACAAGGAGCAGTTAATGAAGACATGTTAGAGCATTCAGGTCCATGTAAAGTATTTAACTCAGAAGAAGAATGTGTAGCAGCAATAGAAAATGATGAAATTGTAGATGGCGATGTTGTTGTTATAAGATATGAAGGTCCAAAAGGTGGACCGGGTATGCGTGAAATGTTAAATCCTACAGCAGCAATAATGGGACGTGAACTATTCCATGTAGCTTTAATTACAGATGGAAGATTCTCTGGTGGAAGTAGAGGACCATGTGTAGGACATATATCACCAGAGGCTGCTGAAGGAGGACCTATAGCAGCAATAGAAAATGGTGACATAGTACATATAAATGTTAAAGAAAGAACCATCAAACTCGAATTAAGCGATGAAGAAATAGAAGAAAGATTATCTAAAGTAAAACCAGTAGAAAGAAATCTTAAAGGTTGGTTAAAACAATACCAACAATTAGCAACCTCAGCTGACAAAGGAGCAATACTCAAATAATTATAGAATAATTAACAATTAATTATTCCTTAACTTCTATTATTTTAATATCTACATAACAAGGGGGTGAACTTCTGTCAAAAAAGCATAATAACAATAAAAACAATGGTAAAAATAGAAATAAAAACAAAAAGAAAAAGAAAAACACACAAACGAAACAGAAAGATACAAAATATGTTCTAAAAGAGATAACAAGCTATGCTATTATAATAATCGTAGCTGTATTACTGTCCTCACATCTAAGCGTAGTAGTATCAGGAAGTATGGAGCCAGCCTTTTACAGAGGAGATATTGTAGCAACAGAAAATGTTCAAACCTATTATGGAGTACATGAATTTGACCCATATAATGATGTTAAAGTAGGAGATGTTGTAGTATATAACGCTGAATGGTATCCAGAACCAGTTATCCATAGAGTTATAGGTATAGAAGATATTAATGGTTCTAAATATTATCTGATAAAAGGAGATAATAATGATGTTGCAGACCCATACCTAGTAACACCTGATCAGATAAGAGCAAAAGTAATAACAATAAACAATTCACTATTAGTAATACCAAAAATAGGTTATATAACCATATGGTTCAGAGGATTATAATAAAACCATAAAAAATAATTAATAACGTAATTGGAGGATGGACATGTATTCAAAACTAAAGAATGAACTAAATGATAGTATAACAGACGCTTTAAACAAGTTACGAATAAACTATGATGATGAAATTATACTAGAAGAACCACCAAATCCATCAATGGGAGATATGTCATGTAACATTGCATTCTCATTAGCAAGTAAATTAAAAAAATCACCCGTAGAAATAGCAGAAGAAATAAAAGAAAACATAAAACTACCATTATACTTTAATAAAGTAGAAACAAAAGGTCCTTACATAAATTTCTTTATAGATTACACACTATTCACATCAAAGGTGGCAAACTATATAGATAGAAGTTATGGAGAATTACCTGAAAAAAGCGAAAGAATATTATTAGAACACACTTCTGCAAATCCTAATGGACCATTACACGTAGGACACCTTAGAAATGCTATACTAGGTGATTCCCTAAAAAGAGTACTTGAACATGCAGGATACAAAGTAGAAGCTCAGTATTATGTAAATGATATGGGTAGACAAATAGCAATAATTGTATGGGGAATGAATAAATTCAACTTTAAATTAGATGAAGAAAAAAAATCAGACCATGCAATAGGGGAAGTATACTTTAAATGCAACCAAAAACTAGAAGAAAACCCTGAATTTAACGAAGAAATCAATGATATATTACGCAGATACGAAGAAGGAAATGACTCCAAATTATCAGATAAATTCGAATCAGTAGTGGAATATTGTATTGATGGTATAAAAGAAACACTAAAAAGATTAAACATAAAAATCAACCTATTCAAGTGGGAAAGTACATTTCTAAGAAATGGTGATGTTGAAGACGTATTAGAAAAAATACAACCATTTACAATACAAAAAGATATATTATATCTTCCACTGGAAAGATATGGAGTAGATAAAGAATTAGTACTAAGAAGATCAAATGGTACAAGCTTATATGCTACACGGGATTTAGCTTATCATCAATATAAGACTAAAAACAGTGATATATCCTTAGATATACTAGGAGCTGACCATAAACTTGCAGCTAAACAATTAAGCTTAGCACTAGAATTATCAGGTAACAGAGCTCCAGAAGTAGTATTCTATGAATTCATAGATTTACCAGAAGGATCTATGTCAACAAGAAAAGGAGTATTCATATCAGTAGATGAATTCATTGAACAATCAATAAGTCATGCACGTGATGAAATCATTAAACGTGACCTTGATTTAACAGAAAAACAAATAGAGGACGTAGCTGAAAAAATAGGTATAGGCTCTATCAGGTTCTACATTAACCAAATATCACCAGAAAAACCAATAACATTCAAATGGGAAGAAGCATTAAGTTTCGAAAGAGGCTGTGCATCAGTACAATATGCACATGCAAGAGCATGTAAATTACTCTCTAAAACAGATTACTCTGAATTTGATAACGTTAAATGTGACTATGAATTAGAAGACGAAGAAAAAGAATTAGTCAAAGAATTATCTAGGTTCACAGAAATTATCCGTAAATCAGCAGAAGAAAGAAGAGTACATCACCTAGCAGAATATACATTAAGTCTATCAAGAGCATTCAACAAATTCTATAAAACACAACAAGTTATAGGATCAGAACACGAAGCTTTAAGATTAAAACTAGTAGATGCATCCAGAATAACACTTAAAAACTCATTAAAACTACTAGGTATCAAAGCACCTGAATACATGTAAGATAAGAAATTATCTACCTTATTCACCATCACTTCTTTTAATCTTTTTTAACTATTAATATTTAGAATTTTATAATAAAAAAGAGCATTAATATGAATTCATGGATTTATTTAGTTATTGCTGGAATTTGTGAAGTATGTTGGGCTGTTCCATTAAAATTTTCTGATGGTTTTACAAAGATTGTACCCTCTGTATTAACAGTGATATTCTTAATATTAAGTATGGTATTTCTAGAATATTCCTTAAAAGGTATACCATTAGGAACAGCATATGCTTGTTGGACTGCTATTGGTGCAGCTGGAACTGTTATTGTGGGTATGATCTTCCTTAATGAATCAACATCTCCTCTACGATTATTATTTTTATTTCTTATAATTGCAGGAGTAGTTGGTCTTAAACTCACAACAAGCTAAATTAACATTTTTTCTTTTAACTATTTTTTTTACATCAATACTTATTTTTCAAGTGTATTTTTATCTTTATATTAGTTTTCATATACTGAAATTAATATAATAGAAGTTATATAAATATAAATAAATATAAATATATTTTAAATCTTATTTAGAGATAATTTTTATTGACAAAAATTTCTTATTAATTTTATCACTTAACTACGGAGGAATAATTAAAAATGCGAACGTTGATGATACATTCAGACTATTTACGTTATAAAACTAGAAGTAAAACTAAAATGGCTGAAGATATTGAAGATGAAAAAAGAGCAGCAGGAGTAGACAACGCATTAGTTGCATTTATTGCTGTTGAAAAAGAAGACGAAGAAGACCCAGAATTAATTGTTAAAAAAGCAGTTAAAGAAATATTAAATGTACAAAACAAGGTTAATGCAGAAAATATTGTAGTATACCCATATGCACATTTAAGTTCATCACTCAGTAATCCAGATGTAGCTCAAAAGATTCTTAAAGGAATAGAAGCTGAATTAGTAGATAATAATGAAGCAGTTCTAAGAGTACCATTCGGTTGGTATAAATCATTTGAATTAGCATGTAAAGGACATCCATTATCAGAATTATCCAGAACAATCACAGTAGAACCTGATGAAGATGAAGAAGAAGAATCTAAAGAACCTTCAGAACCATCAAAATTACTTATATTAGAAGAAGATGGACAAATTTATGATGTAGAGGAATATAATTATAAAAATAAAACATTAAGACAATTAGTTGACCATGAAGAAGGTAAAACTAAAGACACAGGTAAACAACCTCCACACGTAAGATTAATGAAAGAAAAAGAATTAGCAAGCAATGAACCATCCGCAGATGTAGGTCATATAAGATGGTATCCTAAAGGAAAATTAGTTAAAGACTTACTTAGTGATTATGTATATCAACTAGTTACAGCAAGAGGAGCAATGCCTGTAGAAACTCCTGTAATGTATGATTTAGCAGACCCTGCTATAAGAGAACATGCAGCTAAATTCGGTGAAAGACAATACAGATTAAAAACAAAACACCGAGAATTAATGTTAAGATTCGCATGTTGTTTCGGTGCATTCAGAATACTAGCAGATTCCTTCTTAACATGGAAAAATCTTCCAGTAGGAATATATGAGTTATCAACATTCAGTTTCAGATTTGAAAGACAAGGAGAAGTTGTTGGACTTAAAAGATTAAGAGCATTTACAATGCCTGACTTCCACAGTGTATGTTTAAATGATGAACATGCAAGACAAGTATTTGCTAAACAGGTTGACATGTGTTCACAGACAGAATCTGATTTAGAAGTACATTATGAAGTTGCATTCCGTGTAACACAGAAATTCTTCGATGATAATGAAGATTGGATTAAACAAGTTGTAAGAGAAAACATTAAGAAACCAGTACTTCTTGAAATTATTCCTAAAATGAAACACTACTGGAACGCTAAAGTAGACTTTGCAGCAATTGATGACCTTGGTAGACCAATTGAAAATCCAACAGTACAAATGGATATTCAAAGTGCTAGAAGATTTGGTATAACTTACCTTGATGAGAATGAAGAACAACAATATCCTACAATATTACACTGCAGTCCTACAGGTAGTATTGAAAGAGTAATTTGTAGTTTATTAGAGAAAACATCCACAGATAAAGGTAAAAAACCATCATTACCATTATGGTTAGCACCTACACAGGTTAGAATTATCCCAGTAACTGATAAACATATGGAATATGCAGAAGAAGTTTATCAGAAAATCAGAGGTCTTAATGTCAGAGTAGATATTGATGATACTCAGGAAAGACTTGGTAAGAAAATTAGAAATTCTGGTAAAGAATGGGTTCCTTACACAATCGTTGTTGGAGATAATGAAATAGAAAATAACAGCATTACTGTTAATAGACGTTTAGATGATACTAAAGAGGAAATTAGTATTGAAGATTTAGTTAACGAGATTCATTCAAAGACCGAAGGAATGCCATTTAGACAGTTACCTTTACCATACCACGTATCTAAACGTGTAAAATTTGATTAAAATTAATATTTTTTAATATTAATTATTCCTCTTTTTTTTATCTTATTTTTTTTGATTCATTTTTTTGTTATTGTATAGTTTAATTTTAGTTATAAGTTATAACTTATAATTTATACTATTATAACTTATAAATACTAATATTATCATAACTATTAATAGAATATTAATATTATAGAGGAACTACTAAAAATGACAGAAACAATAACAATATTAAATCAAAAAGGTGGTTGTGGAAAAACAACGACAGCTGTAAACTTAGGAGCTGCATTAGCAGAATTAGGAAAATCAATATTAATAATAGATATGGATCCTCAAGGTAATGCTACGACAAGCGTAGGAATTGAAAAAAATGAATTAGATACAACTATATACACATTACTAACAGGAAAATGCACCTATGAAGAAGCAATAATGGAGACAAACACACCAAACCTATTTATTATACCAAGTAATATTTCATTAAGTGGAGCAGAAATAGAATTAAGTAAAGAAATAGGATTTCAATCAATACTAGAAGAAAAATTAAGTAGTCAGGAAATCGCCTTTGATTATATATTCATAGATGCACCTCCATCACTAGGTATATTAACATTAAATTCATTAGTAGCATCAGATAGTATTATAATACCAATACAAGCAGAATTCTATGCATTAGAAGGAATGGCAGACTTACTTGAAACAATAAAATTAGTAGAAACTAGATTAAAAAGTCCATGTCCAATAAAAGGAATATTGATAACATTATATGATCCAAGAACTAAATTAGCAAAAGACGTGTCAAAAAATGTTAAAGACTTCTTCAAAGATTCAGAGTATATCTTTAAAGAAAAAATACCACGTAATGTTAAATTAGCAGAAGCACCAAGCTTTGGTCAACCATGCATAACTTATGATCCTGATTCAAAAGGTGCAAAGGCATATAGAAAATTAGCAAAAGAATTTATTAAATTAGAAGGTGAAGAATAATATGACTGATAATGCACTGGGAAAAGGATTAGATGCACTGATAAAAAAACCTGCAAAAGAATCAAAACCAAGAAAGTCAAAAAAATCTAGCAATAAACGACAATCCTCTGAAAATATTAGGGACAATAGATTTTTAACATTATCTGATGATAAGTTAAATGAAATAAAAGAAGAAGTTGAAAAAAATCCTAGAATAAGTTTATGGTCTCCAAAATCAGCTGCATGTTTAAGATATCTTAAAAAAACAACACCTGAATTTAGTATTAGTAGTGAAGCTTCACTAATTTTAGAGGAAGCAATTGCGGATAAGTATCCCGAAATCTGGAAGTTATTTGAGGATTTATAATAATTCAAGCATATTAGTAGTGTATAGTGGTTAAACTATACAATTTCAATCTATTTTTTTTATATCAAGGTACTTTGATATGACCCACCAACTTTTACAAATATTTTGCATTTTTTAATATTAGCTCCTAGTTGTTGTAATTGTTTTAGGCTCGTGATTTTTTTGTTTTCTTTTTGTAGGTGTGTTATTCTTCGTGCTGATTTTAATCCTATGCCTGGTACTCTGATTAATTCTTTATATTTTGCCGTGTTAACATCTATTGGATAGTCTTCCATGTGTTGTAATGCTATTGTGTATTTTGGGTCATTTGTAAGTTCTAGGTTTCCATTGTCATCTAGTATTATGTCATCTTTGTTATAATTGTATTTTGTGAATAGGTATTCTGCCTGATATAATCTTCCTGTTCTTCGAGGGTCGCCTGCTTCATGGTTTTCTAGTGGTGTTCCTTCAAGTGGTTTGAAGTTACTGAAGTAATTATACAGCACATCATACTTCTGTGTTAGATGGTAAACCTGTTTTAAAATATCTTCATCAGTTTCCTCATTAGCTCCTACAATAATCTGTGTGGTATGTCCACTACTTGCCAGATTATGATTTCTTCTATGAAGATTATCAATCCAGTCAAGTCTTTTCAAAATATCTTTATCATAATTTTTAGTACTGCTAAGGTCACTTAATCCATCCCTGGTTGCTGCTTCAATATTAATACTAACTCTATCTGCTAATTGCATAGCATATTTAATATGGTCTTTACTAGCACCAGGAATAATTTTTAAATGAACATAGCCCTTATATGAATATTTGTTACGTAGTAAGCTAACTGCTTCAATCATTTCCTCCATGGTAGAATCAGCATCTTTTATTATACCAGAACTAAGGAAAAGACCTTCAACAGTACCATTCTCATAATATTTCATATATATACGTGCAAGAGCTTCTGGACTAAGACGAGCACGCTGATATTTATGATTCATACAATTAGTACAATAAGCACAATCATTATTACACTGATTTGTTAATAATACTTTGAATAAAGGTACATCCATATTTCCGGCTTTTGCATGATAAATACCGTCTTTAATCTTATCTGTTTCTTTAAGAACATTATCCACATTATAATTAACATAATTACAACGGTCATAATATGCCGCATCAGATAATACCTGTAAATCTTTATATGTGCTCATCAAAATCCCTCCAATATTTATTAGTATTTAATTAATATAAGGATATCTAATAAATAAATTTTTATATTATATAATAGAAAATATGAATAAATAGTATAAACTATACAATAAGTAGGTTTATTATTAATATAAGGAGGTTATAACAATGGATTGGTTACTGATAATTATTGTAATTATAATTATTGCAATTATATTATTACTAGTAAAATACTACAATGATTTAGTAAATGGTAAAAACAGAGTGTCTAATGCATGGAGTCAAATAGATGTACAGCTACAAAGACGTAATGATTTAATACCAAACATTGTAGAAACAGTTAAAGGATATGCAAGCCATGAGAAATCAACATTTGAACAAATTACTCAGGCAAGATCAAACATGGCACATGCTTCAAGTGTTAAAGAAGTAGCTGAAGCAGATAATATGCTAACAGATGCATTAAAATCTTTATTTGCAGTAGCAGAAGCATATCCTGATCTAAAAGCTAACCAGAATTTCCTAGAATTACAACAAGAATTATCTGATACAGAAGACAAGATATCCTATGCAAGACAATTCTATAATGACACCGTACTAAAATATAATAACCTATGTCAACAATTCCCAAGTAATATAGTAGCAAGTATATTCCATTTTGAAGAATCAGAATTCTTTGAAGCACAGGAAGGAACTCGTGCAGCACCAAATATAAAATTCTAATTCCAGAATTTCTCTTTTTTTATTTTTTTTATATTATTTTCTAATTAATTAAAATTATTTTTTATTCATATAATGTAAGTTTGTCATAAATATCTAAACTATATCTCACTCATAATCTACTTTTATTTTATCAACAACAAGTTTAAAAGACAAATAAATATATTACATAATAAAGAGAAACTATTAACAATTTTTAATAAATTATGAGGTATATACTATGAAAAGATTAAAAACAAGTAGTCTTAGAAAGTTTCTAATTCTAGTCATGGTAATAACACTTTTATGTATACCTTTTTCATTTGCTGAAGAGGGTAGCTACAATTTAGGAAATGTGGAAAAACATATCACAATCCAAGATAACGGAGCAACACAAATAGCAGAGGATGTAACATATAAGATTAGTGGAACTGTAAATGGTGTTTATCGTGATGTGACAATAAGTGGTAATCAGAGTATAGATAATATATCTGTAGAAACTCCAGGGTACTATAATACAGTGGAAGTAATAAATTCATCTAATAATGTACAGATAAAGGTATGGTTATATAAAGATGAAGCTAAAACACAAAAAGTGTCTGATGAGGATGTACGTATAATATATCATTATAACTTCAATAAAGGAGTAAAAATATACAATGATATTGCTGAATACCAGTACATGGCATGGGGTTCCGGATGGGATTCTAGTGTAGATAATTTAACAACTTATATCCAGTTACCTGGAAGTCATAATGAAGTGGAATTATGGAATAATCCTCCAAGTGATGTTAAAGAAAGCACATGGACCTCTGATAATACACTTAAAACTGTATATAATCATTTAGACTCAGGACAAAATACTGAAATAAGAATGTTAATACCAAAATCATATTTCAACAGTACTGAAAATGCTGATGTAATAAATAAAGATGCAAAAACTATTATAGAACAAGATCAACAAGATTATGCAAATAGTATCCAATTCCAGGATAATATGTGTTATGTACTTGAAATAATATTTGTAATATTATTATTTGTACCAGTAGGAGTCTATTATAAGTATGGCCGGGAGCCTAAAATAGATTATAAGGCAGATTATGAAAGCCAATTACCTACAAATGATTCAGCCGTATTTGTAAATGCTATGATAGGTAAGCCTATAGGAACTTCAGATTTAAATGGATTTCAAGCCACTCTATTAGATTTAATAGATAAAAAATACTATAAAGTAATTGTTGGTAATGATAATGATATGATTATTAAGAGGAAAGACAAAGATCAATCATCTCTTAAACAATATGAAAAAGATATTATCAAATACTTAAAACGATATGAAGATAAAAAAGGTAATATTTCATTAAAAAGTATATCTGAGGGCGATAGAGGAGAATTTTCACAATTCATGGATGCATGGGAAATAGATGTTAATAAAGAAGTAACATCAGCAAGAGTAAAAGAATTATTTGATGATACAGGTGATTCTATAATGAACTTAATATCTCTTGTTTCAATAATTATTGCAATATTAGGAATAATAATTCTCTTCGTATTTATTGATTCTTCATCACAATTATCAAATGTTTTCATATTAGGAGTATTAGTGCTTATAGAATCAGTACTAATATTATTATCTGATTCAAATGGAATTATGGGAAGATGGACGCCTGAAGGAAAAGAATTTAATGATAAATGGGAAAATTTCAAGAAATATCTTAAAGATTATAGTTTAATTAAAGAATATCCTCCAGAATCAGTGCAAGTCTGGGGAAGATACTTAGTATATGCAACAGCACTAGGATGTGCTGATGAAGTAAATAAAAACATGAAAAAATACTTCAAAGAATATAACGTATCAGAGGAGTACTATTCTGACTATGATACATTATACTTCTCATATTATGGTGGATGGGCTATAATGTATTCATCATTTAATACATTAAACACGCCGGAAACTGATACTGACCCTGGTTCCTTTGGAGACATTGGAGATATCGGATCTGGTGGATTTGGTGGAGGTGGAGGTGGAGTATTCTAGTACTCTACCAAATACCCTTACTTTTTTTTTAAAAATAGTATTTATTTAATTATTATATCTGCTTTATGACTACAATTAGGACAAGCACATTGGCTTGTAACATAACTTTTAATATCATACCCGTTTCTTTCTACTAATACGTGTCTACAATGTTTACAATATGTATTATCCTTATATGATGGTGATACATTTCCTGGATAAACATATTTAATTCCCAGATACTGGGCTAAATCACAGGCTTTAGATATTGTTCTTTCATGTGTGGCTTCAACATCCATTAATTTAAAGTTAGGATAAAATCTTGTGAAATGAAGAGGAATGTCTTTAGAAGTGTTTCCCACAAAATTAATAATATTTCTCATATCTTCGGTAGTGTCATTATATCCTGGAATTAAAAGATTTGTTAATTCTACATGTACATCATGTTTGACGTAATATTTAACAGAGTTTAAAACAGGATCAACTAGACCAGAGCAAACCTCTCTATAAAAATCATTACTCATACTTTTTATATCAATATTTACAGCATCAACATATTTAACTAAATCTGCAAGTGTTTCCTCACTAGTATAACCATTAGAAACAACTATTGTTTTAATGTTATATTGTTTTGCTACTTTAGCAGTACTTATAATCCATTTTGGATGAATTGTTGGTTCATTATATGTCCAGGATATGCTTTCAAGATTATTTTCTATTGCCTGATTAACAATATCCTCTGGAGTGTATGTTGTTGTAGGAACAAGAATACTTTGCTCTGGCTGGGCTATTGTATGATTTTGACAATTTAAACATTTTAAGTTACATCCAAGAGTACCAATTGATAAAGTAAATGTACCTGGAAGAAAGTGATATAATGGTTTTTTTTCTATCGGATCAATAGCTACTGCAGTAGTATATATCGCATCCTCAGAATCATATAGGGGAGTTTGTTGACATATTGAGTTACCATCGAAACTACAATGATTTGGGCAAATATTACATCTATTCATTTAATCATCCTTTAAATGTTCATAACCTTTTATCTTTATTTCTTTAAGACAATCATCTTCTAGTATAGTTATTAATTTACTATTATTTACTCTACCTATAACAGTTACATCCACTAATTTTTCACGATATTGTTCATATTCTTCTGAATCTAGTGTTAATAGTAATTCAAATTCTTCTCCAAAATGTAATAAGTAATCATTCAATGGTTTATTATTACAATCAGCTATTTTTTGGATATATTTGTTATAAGGTAGCTTATTTTTAATTATTTGGAATCCTAAATGGTTATTTTTTTCTTGCAAGTGTTTTAGTTCTATTGCTAAACCATCAGTTATGTCTGTAATACTTGTAACAAGTTCAGGGTGTTTTTGTAGGAATTTTGATGTTTTAAGTGGAAGATTTGGTTCAAGAATACTATTTATGATATTTTTTCTTTCATTATCTGGTATGTCTATGATTTCATTACTATTTAGGATGTCTAGTGCTGCTGCTGGAGTTCCAAGTTGTCCAGTTACAGCTATTAAATTGTCTTCTTGTATATTACTTTGTAATTTAATGTTTTTATTTATTTGCCCAGTTGTTGTCCCTGTTAATATAATTTCATCATTCTCATTTAGGTCTCCACCAATAAGAGTGATATTATATTCACTGCATTTATCTAATATACCTTCTACTAGTTCATTGAATTCATTGACTAGCATTGTTGGTGGTAATGCCATAGATACTAGTATAGATTCGGGTTTTGCATTCATTGCTAAGATATCACTAACGTTTACAGTCACTATTTTTTCGCCCATCTGGTAATATGTCATCTGTTTAGGAAAATGGGTATGTTGTATCAGCATATCTGTGGATAGTACTGTGTATTTCTGCTTATTTTCTTGTATAGCCGCGTCATCATGATAACTTTCTATTATTTTTTCATCTTTAACTGTTAGTTTTTCATCTCTTTTTTCAAGAAGTATTTTTATTAATTTTCTTTCTCCTAGTTCTGATATTTTCATAATTATCATGTATTATAATTATTTTTAGTTTAAAAAAAAAGATTCTTTAGTATTAATTTAATAAAAAAAAGATTTGTGGAGGAGATTGAGTTATTATTTTATAAATGTTCATTCACTCTACTTGCAACGATATCTACTATTAAATCATCAGCGCCGAGAGGTTTTGTATATATTATTTCTCCATCAAACTCTACGTGTTGTGGTTCTTCATCATGATGATGGTGATGATGTCCGTGTTCATGTCCATGTCCGTGTTCGTGGTCATGATGGTGTTCTTCGTTTGTTTCTTCTATTTCTGGTTCAAGACCTAATATTTTAGGTATGTCACGTTTAGTGTGCATTCCATCAGCTAAAAATACAGGTGTTACAATAATTCTATCTACTCCTGTTTCTTTTAGTTTGTTGAATGCTGTTGGTATGTTTGGTTCTGCTAGTTCCATGAATCCTACTTCTACGTTATATTCAGGATTTTTTTCTGAATATTTTTCTGCGATTTTGTTAACTACTTCTTTGTTGTAGGGTAGTCTGCTTCCATGGCCTATTAGTAGTATTCCTGTATTATTCTTTGAGTTTGAATTTGTATCCATATGATATAACTCCATCTTTGCCTTCTTCTTTTATTTTTCTAAATACAACTTCTACTTCGTCACCTATGTGTAAATCGTTTAAATCACAATCTACTATTTGTGCTGTTATTTTTGCACCTTCATCTAGTTCTATAATTCCTACTGCGTATGGGGAATTATTTTTAAAGTCATCTGTTGCGCTGTGTATTATAGAATAAGTGTATATTTTTCCTGTTCCTTTAAATTGGATGTCTTCTATTTCACCATGGCTTCTACAGTTTGGACATACTACTTTTTTTGGGAAAAAAGTACATCCACACTTGTTACACTTTGTTCCTATTAAATTATATCTCTGATCGCTATGACGCCATCCTTTTATAATATCACTCATATATTAAATCCTCCCTTAAAATTGATATTAGTTATCTTAATAATTATATATTTATTTACTATCTATTTATTTTTAATCATTTAAAAACTTACCTTATATTAGTATTATTAACATAATTTTTTAAAAAAGAAAAGAATAAATTATACAATTTTTTATTAATCAAGAAATTATTTATAAATTTTCCTGTATACGTTGGGTGATGAGATTTGCTATACCGTCATCAGGACCTATTGGTTCAAGATAAATTAGTTCACCAGTAAATGCAGATGATTCTGACTTTATAATCTCGTTATTATCTGATGATTCAATATTAACATTATCTGGTTCTGAACCTTTAGCACAAAATTTTAATAATGTTGGTATATCTGCTTTTGTATGCATTCCATCTGCTAAAAAGACGGGCTGTACTATTATTCTATTTACTCCTGTTTCTTTTAGTTTATTAAATGCCTGTGAGATACTAGGTTCACATAATTCCATGTATCCTACTTCTATATTATAATTAGGCATAATTTCGGAATATTTTTCTGCTATTTTATCAATTACTTCTTTGTTATAAGGTAATCTGCTACCATGTCCAATTAATAAAATTCCAGAGTCCTGTTTTTTGTCGTTCATATTATCTTTTCACCCACAACTTCATTTAATTTGGTGATATTTTGTTTTGGATGAGGATATAAATATTTGTCAACTCTTTCCTTAATAATGTTGACTATAATATCATCAGGTCCTAAAGGGTTTAGATATATGATTTCTCCATCAAAATCTACTGGTATTATTTCCCGTTTTTTAGTTTTTCTTATTTTTTTATTATTTTCTATACCTTCTATTATAGGTATTTCAGTGTCTAATGGTTTGAGTCCTAATTGTTTTCTTATATCTACTCTTGTATGTATTCCATCTGCTAAGAATACTGGTTGTACTATTATTTTAGTTATTCCTGTTTTCTTTAGGTTATTGACAGCCTGAGATATAGTAGGCTGAGTAAATTGCATGAATCCAACTTCAATTGTGTATTCTGGTAGATTCTTCTCTATTTTTTCAGATAATGTATCTAATAATTCTTTATTGTAAGGTAGGCTACTTCCATGACCTACTAAAAGTATTCCTGTTTTTTCATTTTTTGTATTCATGGTGGTTTCCCCATAATAATAGTATTACTAATATGTATTGTTGTTATTAATTTGTTAAACAAAATATTTAAAACTATTTAATACTTTTTTTAGGAAAAATGGGTAATTAGTAATAACTTTACTCTATCTAAATTTTCATTGATTCTTCGTCTTATTGAAATTTCTGGTAAATATATTAAATAATACTAAATTTAGAGTATTAATATAAATAAAATAAATATGAACAATGATTTAATGAATAATATAAAAGATGAAAAATATAATATTAATTAAAATAAGATGAGATTAAAGAGATACTATAAATAGGTATAAATCATATTATTAATTAGTAAACTAATTTAGGAAATCTAAACTACTAATAGGAGTTGATTTATATGGATAAAATAATTCATTATTCAATAATAGATATGTTATCACAAAATAATGAAATATCAGTATCAATAAGAATAACTACGAAAGGATTTCCTGTTGAGGAGAAATTAGAGTATCATAATGCAGGAAAATGGTCTGAGGATATATCTGCAATAAGTAGAGTATATAATGATACCCAAATACAAGAACAATGGGGTAATTTCCAATCAAGATTACTATCATTTTTGGATGATGGTAATATGAGAGTTATCTTAGATATAATGGGAGCATCTGACGAATATTACTCAGAGAAATATAAACTCAAGGTAATAGTAAACTCTTTAGATATTTCTTAAAAATATTAAATTCTTTTTTTTAACTCTTTCCAAAAAACATAACATTCAATACTAATTTTACAATATAATACACATATTAATATAAATATTATAAAATAAACATATATTCATTGTAATATTTTTTAGAATAATGTGAAGATTATATAAAATATGAAAATACTTGAAGATAATAATGGATATATAACAAGTATGATTCTACTAATGTTGCTTCTAATAATCATACTTCTACTAATAATAACTATTGATGAGCAAAGCTATTATATAAACAACACAGCAGAAACCATAGAATCAAATAAACTAACAAGTGTAACAAATGATTTTCAAGAAGAAATACCGCAAATTACAAAACAAACACTATCAGACATAACAAGACAAACAGTAAAAGATGATAAACCACTAACAAATAGTAGAACAACAATAAAAAATAAAATACAAGAAGAAATAGACAATAAGGAAATAGATTACAAGAAAAAAACAGGATGCAATATAAACTGTGAAATAAACAACCTAAATCCATCTGAGAATCCATTTCAAATAGAAATAGAATACACAATAAAAACAACATACAATAACAAGTCAACTGTAAAAATAACAAAACAAGAACATGTTCCACTAACAGACTCACAGTACCCTGTATATGATCCACTACCAACACTGAAAACAGGAATCAAACCCACAAATAATAATATACACTATGGAAAGCAATTACAGGAGATAATTAATACAAATAATAGTCAAGTATACGATAATGCAACACAGGGGTACATTATACGAGAATGTCCATATCAGGAATATGAAAAACATGGACATAACAACACAACCATAATGGATTGTATAACTAATCATTATTATCATAAAAGCCATGATGGACTATGTATATTCTGCAGACTAGAAAATAAAACAGCCTGTAAGGATATGGGACTTGAAACATTCATATTACCAACAAAAAATGTAACAAGTGCACCGGTATCTGTAGATCATGTATTACTAAACACAACACCGAACAGCCAATATCATGGTAATAGGATAGTAATAAATAATACAACGATAATCTATCTTGACGATGGACATAAAACTAAATATGGATTATGAATTCAAAGGGACAACTAATAATAACAGATTTGATGTTATATTTAATATTATTAACGATAATTCTGGGAATAATAATATATACGATAGATAATATTAATGATAACCAGGTTTCATCATTAAATAATCATGAAACTGACCAGATACTAACTGATACATTAAATACTATTATAAAAACAGAGGGAACACCACATAATTGGGAAAATGAAAGCCTTAATAATATAAAAATAATTGGATTGAGAAAAAATAGCACTTCCTCAATGATAAGTTATGATAAACTAATGAAACTAAAAAGTAATAATCAATTATTAAGTAATCTTCTACCTACGGGTACAAATTATGAATTAAGTATTCATCCAAAAAATAATCCAAATCATAATACAATAATCGCAACAAGAGGTAGTGTAAGTATTGATAGAAATGTATATTCGATGGAAGCACCTGTAATAATTGATTATGGATATGATATATCAAGTATATATAATCATAACTACTCAAATACATGTCCATTACATCATGAAAAAGATAATAAAGAATGGTCATGCAAAGCATTTAACATTAATAAATCAACACTAAACAAAGGAACGTACTATATTATAGTAGACAAGGACACAGACTATATATTAACAAATACATACAATGAAACAATAACTGGAAAAACAGAAGATAACATAACAGAAATAAACCAAAAACTAGAACAACTAATACGAAAGGACAACGACACAATATACATCCATATAAACAGTGACAAAAAACAAATCTACCTAGCATATGATACAAATAATAGAAAGAATTATTTAAATTCTATTAAAAACCCTCAAATATACATATTAACATTAAAAATATCTACATAGGAATGATAAAACATGAAAAATCAGAAAGTTAAAGATGCATTTAACAAGGGATCAGAAGAATATGATAATTACAGAAAACATGCAATACCCTACATGGATATATTCTACCAAACAGCAATAGACCAAACAAAAGGATACAACCAACCGGAAATACTAGATTTAGGGGCAGGAACAGGAATATTAACCGAGATGATACATAAACAATATCCGAAAAGTAACATCACACTAATAGACATGTCCAATGAAATGTTGGAAAAAGCAAAAAAGAAATTCAGTAACAAAAATAACTTCAAATACATAGAAGCAGATTATACCACCTATGAGTTCCCACAGAAATATGATATAATAATATCCTCATTATCAATACATCACTTAACAGATAATGAAAAACAAAAGTTATATCAAAAAATATATGATAATCTCAAAGAAAACGGAATATTTGTAAATGCAGACCAAGTACGTGGAATGACATCATTAACTGAGAAATTATATAAACAACAAGATGAACAATACCTTAACAAACAAGACATGCCTGAAAAAGAAAAACAAGTACTAAGAAATAGAAGAAAATTAGACCAGCCAGCAACATTACAAGATACAATTAATTGGTATGAGAGTATAGGATACCGAGATGTAGATGTATTTTTTAAATATTACCGATATTTTGTGATACGTGGACAAAAGTAGATATTATAACAATTTTTATCATATAACTAACTGTAATTCTTTTAAAATTATTCATCTTTTTATACCATGGTTAATATAAGTAATAATGATGATTAGATGAAGAAAATGATGTTTAAAAGTCTTATTAATGTTAATTTGTATAAAATAAACTTTAAAGAATTATTAAAAAATTATACAATTTTAGTTATTGGATTATTCATAATGTCATTTGGAGTTGCACTCTCTGTAAAATCAGATTTGGGAACAACTCCTATATCTTGTATACCTAACGTTCTTAGCTTTGCATGTCCATTATCATTAGGAACAATAACAGTTATTTTTAACATGCTCCTAATAGCAATACAGATAATTTTACTAAGATCAAGATTCCAAAGAATACAGTTAATGCAAATAGTAGTAACCACAATATTCGGATACTTCATAGACTACGCATTAGGCATATTGACCTTTTTAACACCAACAACAGAATTAGATAAATGGATAATATGTATAATAAGTTGTTTTGTAATAGCAGTAGGTGTATTCCTGGAAGTAAACTCTAAAGCAGTAGTACTGCCAGGAGAAGGAGTATCATTAGCAGTAAAACAAGTAACAAACATAGAATTTGGTAAAATAAAAACAATGTTTGACACAAGTAACGTTGTAATAGGTATAATATTGTCACTAGCACTATTTGGAACATTCAAAGGAATTGGTTTAGGAACCATATTAGCAGGAATAGTAGTAGGATATATAGTAAGATTCTACAGAAATATAGTAGTAAAATTATTAAACAAAATGGGCTATACAAAAAAAGAAGAATAATAAGTTAGTTATTTGAATGATTTTATAATATAATCCAAAATAATCTATCTATTCTATTTTTTTAGCAGTGATTAATGTAATATCTTCAAAGAATTGATGTTCACTAGCACTAATTTTAGCATTAAAACCATGATTATTAAGATATTCAATTGTTTTATCATTATTGCTTAGTGATGATTGAATTAATTGTACACGACCATTATTTTTAAGATATTCACCGACTTGTTCTATGAATTTATCAATAACCTGTCTGCCATCAAGACCGCCATCCCATGCTTTACTATAGTCATCAGATGAATCATGTTCTTCCTCGGTCACTGGTAGATAAGGTGTATTAAATAGGATTAAATCATATTTAACATCAATATTTTCAAATAAATCACTTTCAAAAACATTAATATTACTTCTATTATTAAGTTCAATGTTTTTTTCTGCACATTTAACTGCATGAGGATTAATATCAACACAAGTAACATTCTTTGCAGTATATGATGCGGCAATACTAACAATACCTGTACCAGTACCAATTTCTAGTACTTCATCATCCTCTTTAACTTCAAGATTATCTATTAATAGAAAGGTGTCTTCTGCAGGAGGGTATACTTCATCACATTCTGTGTATTCTATATTATTGTATTTCATAATATTGCCTCTAACTTCTTACTTAATACTAAAATTTCTTCTGGTGTTAAAGTAAATACTTTTCTTTCGAGTATTTCATCGTCAACATCATTTAACTTCTTCTTAAGCTCTTTTTTATCACTTTTAAGTTCATGAGCGGATTGTATTAATGCTTTTTTTACCTTCTTATTTCTATGTTGGAATAATGCACGTGTTGTGTCCTCAAATATTTTTGTAGGTTCTTCACAATTCTGTGGTATTAATTCAATAATTGCACTTTTAACTTTAGGCTGTGGTATGAATGCATTTGGTGGAACAATATCAATAATATGGATATCTGCCCTGAAATATAATGCAACAGTTAATCTGGAATATTCTTTTGTCCCAGGCTTTGCCTGCATTCTTTCAGCAAATTCTAATTGATACATTAGAATAGCCTTTTTAAAAGGATATTTAAGTAGTTTAAATGTTACAGGTGATGATATTTGATATGGTAAGTTTGATACTACTTTATCAAATGAAGGATATTCTATTTTCAGTGCATCCTCATTTATAACCTCAATATTTTCAATATTTTCATCTTTTATCCTTTGTTTCAAAACTTTTACTATATTTGAATCTTTTTCTATTGCTATTACTTTTCCAGCTTTTTTTGCCATAGGTATTGTTAATGTTCCTATTCCTGCACCTATTTCCAGTATCGTTTCATCTGGCTGTATATTAGCATTTTCTAGAATTAAATTTAATTTATTATTATCAATTAAATAGTTTTGACTCTTATTTTTATCTAATCGGAGGTTATATTTGTCTAGTATTTGTTTTGTATTGTTTAACATGCTAGTTATCCTTAAAATCTAAATTAAATTTCATAATGTTTAAAAAAATAGATAAAATATTTATTTATAGATATTTCTTGTTATTTGATGGTGGGTATTGTTTTTTGAAAGAATTTAAGTAGGGAAAAAGGTTGAGGAATTTACCTGTACTGATCAAGTAAATCTAGTATTTTTTCTAGTGTATCAGTATCGAAGTTTCCTCTTTCTTTTGCGAATATTAATCTGAGGTCATCAAGATCTTCAGGCATTAAATCCACTACTTTAACTGCTTGCACTGGTGTAAGGTATTCTTCTAATTTACCTCTTAGTTCTGCTGCATCTTCTGCGCTTAGTAGTGCAAACTTATTGACATAATCAATAGTTAAATTCTGTTCATATGTAAATTGGTGGCCATCGACTTCATTATTCTCGTCAGCTTTTTCTTCTACTTTTTTCATTAGAATTTCTCTTGCTTCGGATATTGTTACTGGTTGGGTATCAATGACTTTCTTTCCAATCATCATAATCACTCTTGTAATTTAAGATGTTCTGGTCTTACGATTAATTCTTTAGGTTTGTTACCATCTTTAATTGCTACAAGGTATGCTTTTCCTTTTTGTCCAACGATTTCTCCAGTTTTTCCGTGGAATCTTGGATGAGGTTGTCCTCTGTGGATACTTGAATCAACTATTATGTGTACTTTTTGTCCTTTTTCGAATACTTGTATTTTTCTGGATATTGGGTTAGCTCGTTTTGGTCTGATACTTCTTTTAAGTTTGTATCTTGATCGACTTTTAAATCCTTTTGATTTTCTCATCTATATCATCTCGATTTTGTTAATAGAATAATTTTATAGGTTTTACATGTGATTAGGTTTTTATCACGATATTATAGGTTTATTTTTAGTCTTAGGTTTTGACTATACTTAATCTGTGTATTCTTTTTTATTTAGAATACTAGATTTTATATTATCCGTAATAAGTTATTATTCTCAGTAATTTCTTTAGAGCTAATGAAAGAAATTAATTATATTACATAGTCTCTTTTATTTTAATTGTTTATTTAATGATTTAATCTATATTTATTTGTTTTAGGTTTTGATTTTATAGATTATATCATTATACTATTAAAGAGTATACTATGTTTTATTATTGTGTAATATATATTAATTTTATAGTTTATAAGTATAACCCCTCAAGAGCACATGTTTTAAAAAAAGTATAAGGTAAGATTATATCTAAGGTATATGTACCTTTAAAACGTCTAATTGACTACATATTGCTTCATTATTAGTAATTTTTGATATATTAGGCTGTGTACGTCCATTATCACCAGAAATTAATTCTTTAATATATAATCCACCCTGACAATTAATTATTAAACGTAATTGTTTACTATTAATACGTTCAGCACTAATACTATTTATTTTACGGGTTCTGATAAGGTCTGCTCTTCTATGTTCTACACGAACAGGTGTTCTTTGTTCGATTACGTCAAGTTTTTCAATTTCTTCAATATCTTTACTTGTAACACCATTCTTAAAGGTAGCTATTGCAGAGTATATCTTGTAGCTTTCCACGGAACTATTCTTAATAGCAGCTCTTCTATCCTTGCTAACAAATTTTAAGTCATTAATCTCTATTTTACCATCACTATGGCTATTAACAACACGTCTTAGGAATTTAAGATCAATATCTCTTTTGAATGGATGTTTTACTTCAATAACAAAAGGTCTACCTTCACCTAGCATTAACACGTCAATATCTTCACGTCCTGATCCGTGAAATTTAGTGCTGCTTCCACGTGTCATTTTAAGTAAATCTTTTGCAATTAAATCCTCTACAGTATCCTTGTATTGTTTTCCTGTATAATCACAGGCTTCACATCCCTTTCCCTTACATACTGTACAAGGCCATTTTGTTTGTGGTATTCCACGTACTAATTTACGGTATTTTCCTTCTATAAATAGAGGATTAGAATCTATAAATATGTTTATATTACGTAGTTCATAATAGGGGTTATGTTTATATGGTTTTTTTCTTATCTTAACCATTATAACAACTTCAGGATTCTTATAATCAAGAGTTTTTCCTAATTTCTTCGTAATCATCTCATTGAGGTCACGTTTTATCTGATGTTTAAGATCATTATTTCCATGATATCCTGTCATCTTTCTTATTCTATTTTCATTTTGAGTTATTGTTTTATTAGATATCTGGCAAGCTACTAAAAACGTGTTAAACTCAATATTTAATAATTTAATCTTATTGTTAACGAGATTAAATAATTTATCTTCATGTAATAGGATATTACCACATATACTACATTTCTGGGAGGAAGTGATAGTTGGTATCTTTGATTTTTTTCTTTCCTCTGGATTTCTATATATTCTTGATAAGCATTGTGGACAAAGAGCACACTCATCTAATTTATTTATAGGTTTATCTTTATTAGTCATCTAATATTCCCTTATATAATTGTATTTTTTTCTATTAATGTTTTCTATTAAATTCTTATATATTTAATATCTAATAAATATAAAATAACGAAATATTAGATGGTTAATGTCATGTCATATGAAAACGTTAAGGATGAACTGGATAGCATTAAGCTTGAAGAAGCAAAGCAAATTATAATAGAGAATAATCTCTTTGACGAGGAGTATTATAAAAGAAATTATCCAGAGATAGCCGAACAGACAGACAATCTATTGGAATATTATCTACTTGTTGGTTATAAGCAAAGTACTAATCCATCTAAATTCTTTGATAATGATAAATATCTAAATACTCATAAGGGATTACTTGAAAATGAAATTAATCCACTAGTATATCATGTTTTATATGATAAGACATTACAGAATAAAACAATAGTTTCAAAGAGTAAAAAGTTATCTGAAAATATAAAATCAATCAATGAATTAAACAGACAATTAACACAGGAAAGTTTTGATATAAACAGGAAAATAAAGTTAATTAATGAAAAAAACAAGATATTAACTGAAAATTTAGTAAACAAAGAACGTACAGGAATAATTTATGAAGATGCAATAGATAATAAACTCCATAAAACCAAGGATGAACTAACAGATGATGATATAAAAACAGCCTTAAAAGTAATCAAGAATAATGATTTATTTGATGAAGAGTATTATAACAATAAATATCCGTGGGTAGCAGAGCAAACTAGTAATTTATTAGAACATTATCTTAAAGAAGGATATAAAAAGGGAATGAATCCATCAGAATCCTTTGATAATGATTATTATCTTTCCTATCCTGATGTTAAAAAAAGTAATATGAATCCATTGATATATTACGCATTATATGATATTTATAAGGGTAGACGAACAACTAATAAGATGACATCGGAGGATATAGAAAGCGCAGTAAGATTAATCAATGAAAATGATTTATTTGATGAGAAGTACTATTATAAGCAATATCCTCAGCTTCAAAAAACCAGTCTTGACCCTCTCGGGCATTATCTTAAAGAAGGATATAAATTAAACTTAAATCCTACAAAGACGTTCAACACATATTATTATAAGCAAAAATATCTAAAAAATGAAGATATAAACCCTTTAATACATTATGCAAACATTGGAATGAAAAATAATTATAATACACATAGGGAATATTCAGATGAAGATATGGAGGATTGTATTAATACAATATATAACTCAAACACTTTTGATGATGAATATTATATGCAACAAAATAGGGACATTAAAGGATCAACAAAAGAACTTATAAAACATTATGTTACAATTGGTGCAGATGAGGGAAAAAATCCAAATGAACATTTTGATACAAGATACTATACAAGTGAATATCCGGAGTCATTATGTGATATAAATCCATATTATAACTATTTAACTGTAGGAAAACAAGAGGGACGTTCTCCGATAATAACAAAAGAAATTATAGAGCAAGAAGATAAGATTAAAGAAAAATATGAACATATGGCAGAAGTAGTAGAACAATCAGACTTGTTTGATGAAAAATATTACTTAAATAAGTATCCTGATGTAAAATATTGTCTTGAAACACCAGCATATCATTATGTGTCAAGAGGATATAAAGAGGGTAAAAATCCTTCAAGCTACTTTGACAATAACTATTATCTTTATAAATATGATAATTTAGATAATCCTACAATAAATCCATTATATCACTATATAACAGTAGGACAAGATAAAAATAACACATGTAAGTACTTTTTGAGGGATATTGATAAACAAAATTATAAAGAATTAATTGATGAAGATGTTCTATCAAAAGAATATACTATTTACGGTACTGATGCACCAAGCGTATCAATATTAATATTAAATCGTAATGGAGAAGATTACCTAACAAAACTACTAAACTCCCTAATAGAATTCACTGATTACCCAAATTACGAGATAATAATCATAGATAATGACTCAGTAGATAACTCACTAAAAATAATAGACAAATACACAGAAGTATTACCAATAAGAATACATAAGAATCAACTAAACAAGAGTTACTCAGAGGCATACAATGAAGTAGTAAAACAAGCAAAAGGTGATTACCTGGTATTCATGGATAATGACATTGAATTACTAGATGGATGGTTAAATCATCTAATGGATGTGGGATTAAAAGATGATGCAGGAGCAGTAGGAGCGAGACTAGTATACCCGGATACCACAGCATCTAACTATAATGCAGATAAATCCTACAAAATACAACATGAAGGAATAAAGTTCAAAGAATACAAGGGATTAATAATTCCATATAACTATAGAAATGGAAGACCGTATATTTATGGAGATGATGTAATAAGACAAGTGGTGGCAGTTACAGGTTCATTAATGCTACTTAAAAAAGATATATTCAATGAAGTTGGAGGATTTGATGAAGAATTTAATTTTGGACTAGAATCCGTTGATTTATGTCTACGATTAAATGAAGAAGGATACCATAACTATTACACATCAAGAGCAGTAGCATATCACTATGAATTTGCATCAATAGAAAAAACAATCAATGGACTACTAATAAATAGGGATTCTAGAAATAAAAAATACTATGCACATAAATGGAATAATTTCTTAAAAAAACAATTATTACAAGATAAATTAGATAAAAAGCTATTCTATTCAGAAAACGAACTAAAAATAACATTCATAGTTTCACAAAGAGGAGAACATATAGTAGAAGGAGATTACTTCATAGCTAATGGATTATCTAATCAACTAGAAAAATTAGGATACAAAGTAGAATTTTTATCAAGAAAACAAGATAAGGATAACTGGTATAATATAGACTCAGATGTATTAATATCATGCATAGAGGACTATGATATTAATAAAATAAAAACAAATAATAATCTATTGATAAATATAGCATGGATACTGGATAGCTTTGAAACATGGACTAAACAAGAATTCTTTGAATCTTTTGATATAATACTGTCTTCTAACAGTCAAGGAATACATCATATAATGGAAAATACAGGATATAGTCCAATATTATTCCCGGAAGCAACGAACACTGATTTATATAATGATGAAGTAGAACCAGCTGAGGAATATTTCTGTGATTATTGTTTTGCAGGAAGCAGCGAAAAACATGAAGAAAACATAACAAGTGTAATTTATCCAGAAGATTTACCATATGAATTCAATATATATGGTGTGGGATGGGGTTATAGTAAACTTAGTGAATACTATAAAGGATTTGTTAAACATGACCTAATGCCAAGGGTTTATGCTTCAACAAAAATAGTTATAGATGATACTTCAGAACAGGGAAACATACCTTCACAGGTAAATAATAGGGTGTTTGATGCTATAGCATGTGGTAGGTTAGTTGTTAGTAACTGTAAACATGGATTGAAAGAATTATTCGGAGATAAGGTACCAACATTTAATTCAAAAGAATCACTTGAACAGTTAATTATTGAGTACTTGAATAATCCAGATAAAAGAAGAGCAAAAGTATCAGAACTACGTTCAATAGTGTTATCTAATCACACATATAAACAAAGAGCTAAAGAATTAATGGACATATTAAGAAATTTCATTGTTTCTGATAAAGTAATGATTAAAATACCTGCTCCTAGTAACTGGGAAAAGATGGGATGGGGTGATTATCACTTTGCAGTACAATTACAAAAAGAATTTAATAAACAGGGCTATATCTCTAAAATACAGTTTTATAATGATTGGGATAAATATAAAGATGCTGTTTATGACATAGTATTAGTTCTTAGAGGCTTATATGAATATAAACCAAAACCTATACATTATAATATCATGTGGAATTTATCCCATCCTGATATGGTGAGTTTCGGTGAATTTAATTCATATAATCAG
The DNA here is from genome assembly GCA_902782945.1 of uncultured Methanobacteriaceae archaeon. Taxonomy (GTDB): domain Archaea; phylum Methanobacteriota; class Methanobacteria; order Methanobacteriales; family Methanobacteriaceae; genus Methanosphaera; species Methanosphaera massiliense. The sequence goes on along the minus strand of CACZOU010000061.1, from coordinate 15,698 downwards.
GTATACATTGCTTCTTATTACTGGGCTGATAAAATTAAGTCATTAGTTGATGTGGATGTTGAAGGATTATTACAGTGTACAAATGTGTCACGTTTCCATAGGGAATACGATGAGAAATATGATACAGAATTATTATTTGTAGGTAATGCACGTTTTGTTTATAGAAAGATTCTTCATGATTTATTACCATCAAAATATCATTTAGATGTTTACGGTCATCAATGGGAAGGATTATTGGATGATAAGTATATTGTAGATGAATATATACCCAATGAGGAATTATATAAGGCTTATTCATCAACTAAAGTATTACTAAATGATCATTGGAAGGACATGCGGGAAAAAGGATTTATATCTAACAGAATTTTTGATGGATTAGCCTGTGGTGCTGTAATAGTAACAGACCATGTTAAAGGATTAGAAGATGTATTTAGTAGTGATGATATTATAATATATGATAAAAAAGAAGAATTAGAGGATAAAATTGAGGAAGCATTACATAGAAATCCTGTTAATCCAAATGTTGTGAGTGAACATACATTCACAAATCGTGTAGAGACGATTATTGAGGATTATGAGAAAAAATTTAAAAAATAGTTATTCTATAAAAAAAGTAGTAATAGGGAGGGTATACTTACTATCTTGGCATACGTCTTAATAATTTACCCATTGGTCCGCTCATATTACGTTTTCCCATTCCTTTTAATGCTTTTTTAGTTACATTGTAATATTTAAGTAAGTCTTTTACATCTTCATTTGTAAGACCTGCACCTCTACTTATACGATTTACTCTTGATTTTTTAATTACTTCAGGATTTTCTAATTCGTATTCTGTCATAGAGTTCATTAATACCTTGTACATGTTAAGTTTGTCTTCTGTAACCTGGGATGCATTTGCTGGTAATTGGCTTCCAAGTCCTGGTATTAACTTCATTATCTGTTGAATTGGTCCCATTTTATTCATCATTTCAAGCTGATTTTCCATATCTTTTAATGTGAATTTACCACTCATTATGGAATCAATCATTTCTTTATCGGATTGTTCTGAAGTTACCTCTGCTGCTTTTTCTATTAATGTATCAAGGTCACCCATTCCAAGTAATCTTGAGATGAATCTTTCAGGGTCGAATGCTTCAAAGTCATCTACATTTTCACCAGTACCAATGAATTTTATTGGAGCTTTAATTTCTGCTACAGCTGAGAGTGCACCTCCACCTTTTGCTGATCCGTCAAGTTTACTTATTATTATTGAACCAATAGTAGTGGTTTGTTTGAATGCTTCTGCTTGTTTACGTGCTTGCTGACCTATAGTACCATCTATTACTAATATTACTTCGTCTGGTTCTACTACTTTACTTAGTTCGGTCATTTCATCCAGTAAATCTTGTTCTTCTTTATGTCGTCCTGCTGTATCTATTAGAAGTACATCATATTTTGATTGGAATTTTTCCAGTCCTTTTTTTGCAAGATCCACTGCATCCTTGTTTTCTGGGTCTCCGTATACTGGTACACCTAAGGGTTCTGTTAATTGTTTTAACTGTTCGTATGCTGCTGGTCTCCATGTATCAGTACATACTATTGCTGATGTATAGCCTTTCTTTTTCAAGTGTTTTGCTAATTTTGCAGTAGTTGTGGTTTTACCACTACCCTGTAGACCAAGCATCATTATTTTATATGGTTTTTTAGTAATTTTGAGTTCTTCTGGTTTTTCTCCAATTAGGTTTACTAATTCCTGGTATACAATACGAATTACATGTTCTTTTGGACTTAATCCCTTTGGTAACTCTTCATCTAATGCTCGTTTCTCTATTTTTTTTGTAAGAGCAAATACTACTTTTACGTTTACATCAGCTTGTATGAGTGCACGTTGAATTTCTTTTGTAACTTCTTTTAATGTTTTTTTGTCAATCACTGACATTCCTGCCAGTTTCTTCATGGTCTTTGTTAGACTTTCACTTAATCCTTCTAGCATTTAACTTGACCCCTCCTCTGATGATTTATTTAGTATAATTGATTATTAGTCTATATTATTATTAATTATATTATCCATCCATTATATTATATTATCTAATTTATATTAATTTTATCCACTTCAATAAGTACTTTCTTAAGTAATGATTAATCTAAATATATAATAGTAATATAAATATTTTTTTAATAGAAGAATCTACTCTTTATATCAAAAAAAATAAGTTATACAAAGATTTATTTTTAAAGAGTAGTAATGACTAGAGTATTAGAATGATAAAGAAGATTATTCTTTATTTAATGAATATGGGGAATTAGATATGTTAGATGAATTAAAAAAATCATTAATTGAGTGTCCTGTAGTTAAAAAAGGGAACTATTATTATTTTGTACATCCTATTAGTGATGGAGTACCACTAGTAGAACCAGAATTGTTAGAAGATATTATGGATTATATTATTAATAATTATAATCTTGACCTTGTTGATAAAATAGTAGGTATTGAATCAATGGGTATACCCTTAGCAACAGCATTATCATTAAAGACTGGAATTCCATTTGTAGTAGTACGTAAAAGATCTTATGGATTAGAAGGAGAAAAACAAGTACATCAGGAAACAGGTTACAGTGAAAGTGAATTATTCATTAATGGTATAAATAAAGAAGATAATGTGTTACTTATAGATGATGTTGTAAGTACTGGTGGAACATTAATCAGTGTTATTAAAGCATTTGATGAAATCGGAGCTAATTTTGTTCATATAATAGTACCAATAGAGAAGGATGACGGACGAATGATTGTTGAGGAAGAAACCGGTTATACTCTTGATACACTTGTTAAAATTAAAATGGTTGATGGAAAAGTTACAATTGTTGAGGATTAGATTGGAATTTGGAGTTTGTTTATGTCAACAATAGATTATGATTATAAAATTGATACAATAAAGGATAAGATTCAGGAATTAAATGCAAAAAATGTTATTCTACAATTCCCGGAGGGTCTTAAAACTGATGCCATAATGGTTGCAGAAGAGATAAATAGTGTTGTAAATGATGTGAATATTATTATTGATGCAGATCCTTGTTTTGGTGCATGTGATTTAGCAGATAATAAGGTTAATGGCCATATTGATCTTGTAGTTCACTTTGCACATACGGCTCTTCCTATAAAAACTGAATGTCCTGTATTATATATTGAAGCTCATTCTAGTGCTGATATAAATGCTCCTATACTTGATGCTATCAATAAACTTGATGATGATGTAAAGACTATTGGACTAGTAACAACAACACAGCATATACATAAATTAGACGATATGATTGAAATATTCAAGTCTAATGGATATACTGTAGTTCTTGACAATGGAATAGGTACATCTACAGGACAAGTATTAGGATGTAACTTCACATCAATCAAAAACTTAAATGTTGATGTGATAGTTTATGTCGGTAGTGGTGACTTCCATGCATTAGGAGTAAAATTGTTCACAAAAAAACCAGTAATCTTAGCTGACCCATTCACAGGCCAAGCACGTGATATTGATAAATTCTATGATAAAATACTCAGAATAAGATTTGCAAGAATAACAAAGGCAAAATCAGCAAAATCATATGGAATAATAATATCCTCAAAAAAAGGACAATTAAGATTTGAATTAGCTTTAAAACTAAGAGATTTACTAGAAGAACATGGATTAAAAGCACAGATACTTAACATGGATTACATAGCACCAGATAGATTACTACCGTTTAATCTAGATGCATTTGTAATGACAGCCTGCCCAAGAATAGCTATTGATGATAGTGCAATGTATAAAAAACCAGTTATTACTCCTCAGGAATTAGAAATTGTTCTAGGATTAAGAGATTGGGAAGACTATATGATGGATGAAATTATAATCCATGATGAGCAGACAGACTAATTGTTAAAACATTTATTATTAATAAAGAATAAATATTAATATAGTATAATTTATTAAATCTACACAACATTAATGTTAATAATCTATCTGATGGTAGTAATTTGTATGAATCATAAAGAAAATGACATAGTATTACCTGGTGAAACATTATGCACCTACGAGGAGTATATTCCAGCTGAATGGACATACATCGATGATGGAATTATAAAATCAGCTATACATGGAATAGTAAAAATAGATGAAATTAACAAGACAATATCTGTACAAGCACCAAACACTCCAAGGCGTATAAAACTAGGAGACATTGTAGTAGGACATATAACAGAAGTTAAACCACATAAGGCACTAGTAACAATTAAAAAAATAGTTGATAATAACCGTGGAATAGTGGCTGGATATAAAGGATATATTCATATATCCAGGGTAACTAATGATTATGTTTCATCAATGCATGATTTATTTAAGATAGGTGACATAATAGAAGCAAAAGTAATAAATATCCTAGGATCAGAATATGTAGAGTTAACAACAGCCGAAATAGAACTAGGAGTAATAAAAGCAATGTGTATTAACTGTCGTAAATTCATGAAGTTAACAGAAGGTAATAAATTATCATGTGAATGCGGAGTAATAGACACAAGAAAAATATCAAGCAGATATGGAGGATATTAAATGAAAGTAATAGAAGAACAACCAGAAAAATTAGTATTAGAAATAACAGGGGAAACACATACGATATGTAACATCCTAAGAAAAAGATTAATGTCACAGGATGAAGTAAAAGCAGCAGCATATGATATAACACACCCTCTTATAGGACAACCGGAGTTTGAAGTACATAGTCCAAATCCTAGAGAATCAATAGTTACAGCATCTGAGGAAATTAAGAAAGAAGCACAAGATTTTAAACAAGTAGTTGAAGATAATTTCCAGTAAATAAAATCTCAACTAACTAAATATCTTTTTTTTAAATATATTATTTTACAATCACTATTTTTTTAACTAATTATACATAACACTATACTTTATTTTATATTTAATTCGGAATCTTCATAAACATGATTTAATATATATTGTAATCATGTCAAAACATAGAAATCCTGCATTAACTGTAGATATTATTATAATCGATAATGATAATACAGTTCTTATCAAGCGATTAAATGACCCATATAAGGATCATTGGGCTTTACCTGGTGGTTTTGTGGAATATGGGGAGAAAGTTGAACATGCAGCAGTACGAGAAGCAAAAGAAGAAACAGGATTAGATGTAGAATTAGATAAATTAGTAGGAGTTTACTCTGATCCTGACCGTGATCCTAGAGGACATACTGTGACAGTAGCATTCACCGCACATATAATAGATGGAACACTACAATCAGATTCTGATGCAAAAGATGCAAAATATATAAAAATTACAGAATTAAAAAATGAAAAATTAGCATTTGATCATGAAGAAATAATAACTGACGCAGGACTAATTAAGGACACGCAATAAGAATAGATAAATACAAATATCATTATTTTATATAAATAATAGAATATTAGTACATAAATATAAAATTAAAACATAAGAATATAGGAAAGGGGATATGAATGGAATTTTGTCCAAATTGTGGAAAAGTACTATTTCCAAAAGACGGTAAATTCTCATGTGACGCTTGTGGATATGAGAAAAACGTAACTGAAGAATCAAAAAAACAATATGAAGTATCTGAAAAAGTTGATAAAGAAGATACAGTAATAGTCACTAATGATAATGTAAAAACTTTACCTACAATAAAAGTAATATGTCCAAAATGTAATAATAAACTTGCATTCTGGTGGTTACAACAAACAAGAAGTGCAGATGAATCAGAAACAAGATTTTTCAGATGCACAGAATGTGATTATACTTGGAGAGAATATGATTAGTTAACATCATATTTTCTTCCTTTTAACTAAATCAAACAAGGTAAAGAACTTATTAAAATTAATAAAGTTTTTATCTTCATAAAATATTTATTAACTAAAAAAGAAATTATTAAACAAGATTACAAATTACTAAAATATTTTTTCATTGTCTTTAAAAAAATATTCAATTGAACTATAGTAGGTTAACATGCCTATTGTAGAAGATTTAGAAATAATATGTTAAATATTATAATTTGTATCATACCTAAAATTTTTAAAAAATAAATTAATAACTAGTATAGTGATAACATGTCAAAAAATGATCATGATTCTATAAATATGGATGAGGTAGATCCTCTGGATGAATTGAATGAAATAGAGGATACATCTGATGATATAGAAACTATTGAAACAGAAATAGATCCATTGGACATGTTAGAACAGAGAGATGCAGAAGATATACCTGAATATAATAGTGAACTAGGTTCAATAGTGGAAAAACCAACTGATGAAACAGACGATGATGAAGAAGATAAATCTAACAAGCTAATGAGTGTAATTGATGACGTAGATATAAACAACAAAAACACTAAAGACAAAGAAAAAGAACAGAAAATCGAAGTAGAACATAAAGATAAACTATCAAAAACTAGTAAATCAGAAGATTCAACAAAAATAGTGGATGATGTTAAAGTAGATGAAGATGGTGTACCTCTACTAAATCAGTTTGACACAAACAAGATAAAAAAACTAAACATCTTCCAAAATATAAAATTCAACAAGCAAACAGTAAAAAAAGTAGTGATGATAGTAGTAGGTTTAATCCTTACAGTAATTGGTATAATACAATCATTAGATGATGTTATTAAAGTATCAGATAATGTAATGTATGCTGAACACGAAACACTAGCTGTAGGTCTAATAATTATAGGAATACTTATTATAATATTTGCATTCTATAAAGAACTATTAAATATTATAGGTCTTAATGATTTTGAGGATGTGGATACTGAAAGTAGCATGCCTAAACCTAGAAATAAGAGGAATAATAAATAACCTGAATACACTCACCACCAAAAAAATAATCAGTAAAGCTAACAACTTATCATACACTATGTTTAATCTTAGTTGATGATTTCATAATAAATGATAATTCTAATTTTTTAATTTTCAAATTTAATCAAACTAATTAAATTACTGGGTTAATAACCATTACAGCATAAAATCCACAAATATGTAAATTCATAAAATTTATTATTCATAAATATCAAAAATTTAAACATAATCAAAATATTAAAAGTCATCTAATTTTCCAAAGAAAATAGATAAAAAAGAACATAATAAAAAAAGGAGAGTATTTCACAGTGTTTAAACTAGTATTAAGTAATCCTGGTATTTTTAAAACCAGTTTCGATGCTATATCATCAATAGTTGACGAAGTACAAATAGAAGTAGATTCAGATGGACTTAGATTAAATGCAATTGATAGAAGTCACATAACATACGTACACCTAGAATTAAAAGAAAGCTTATTTGACATATTTGAATGTGACAAACCAATTAAACTAAATCTTGATACAGAAGAATTAATGAAAGTACTAAAAAGATCAAAATCTGATGATGTAATGGAATTAACTGTAGATGCAGGAAGTCTCATATTAACATTTGAAGGAGCAGTTAAAAAGACATTCAAAGTAAAACTCATAGATTTAGAATATGATACTCCAACACCACCAGAAATAGAATACCCTGTAACAATAAGTGTACCTATAAGCACACTAAAAGAAACAATACAAGATATAGAAATAGTAGCAGACAGGGTATCATTTACAATAGATGAAGATAATCTTACATTAGAAGCAGTAGGAGACTTCGCTGATGCAAAAGTAGAATACCTCCACGGTGAAAAAGTAACAGAAACAGTAAAAGCTATATTTGCAATAGAAAATATTAAAGAAATGTTAAAAGCAGAAAAATTTGCAGATAACACATATATATCATTAGGAAATGACATGCCATTAACATTAACATTAGAACTATTAAATGATGAGGGTAAATTAACATTCTTATTAGCACCAAGAATAGAAGAAGAATAATCTTCTACTAATAAACCATATCATAACTTATAGAATAATTAATTTAATAAAAAGGGGATAATACAGGTGGATACTTTTTTTCAAAGATTAAGAGATATACAAAAGAAAGAAAGAACTACTGGAACACTATCAGAAATAGAAGATACCTTTTATGATGAAGCATCCCAATACCTACAACAATTACTAGAAGTAGTAGACAAAAATCCCCTATCTCTAGAAGCATATCAGTTACGTGATGCACAGAGAATAACAGTAGAAATCTGTGAAAGAAGAGAAGTTAAGATAATAACTACTGCAATATCAAATGTTCAGAAATCACATGATATCTTTAAGGGATATAAAAAAGACACAGAACTATACGAAGAAATACCATACAATGTAACACCAGAAGAAGAAAAATTATACAAAGACATAGTAAACACAATAATATTACATAGAGAAGGATTAATGGAATCCATTGAACCACACAGAGATACTGAAACAAAAATAGGATTTAAACCTAGGAAAGTAAAAAAACCAGAAAAGCAGGATACAATAACTCCACATGAAGAAATTACCAGAGAATCAACAACTGAGAAGACAAGTAAACCAGCACCACCAAAACTTGATGAAAGTCAAATAGCAATGATGTTTGGACAGGCACCAGATGACGTACTACTGGATGAAAATAACAATCCTGTAAAATCAAAGCCAAAAACAGATATTACTACACCATTCACACCACCAGCACCTCCACAGACAGATACAGTAACATTACAAAATACTGATGAAGAAAAACAAGAAGAAATCCATGATAATACAATAGAAAAACAAGTAACATCAGAAGATAAACGAGAAGAAACAGAGGTAATACCACAAATACAATATAATGAGGAAGAGCTAGTAGAATTTAAAAAAGATGTAACTACTGATATATTAGATGAAAATGAAAAGACGTATGGTCCATTCAAAGTAAGGGATGTAGTATTACTACCAAGATCTATAGTAAAAATACTAAGACAGAATGAAGTAATTAAGGTAATAAGGTAGAATTTTACTGTAAACATCACCTCCAAAATAACTTTTTTTAGTAAAAAATATGAAATTAGAATACATGAATGTTAGGGCTTAAATATCCCTCTTAGTTATAACGGGATGATGATACAATAATTATAAATATGTATTCATATCATAATAATATATAGATAAATTATTGATTGTTCTATGACTAGAGAACAATTAGGATTTAATGAAAAACAATGATTATACATGAATCTAAGGCTAATTAGCAGAGTAAAAAATAATTTAAACAATACAAAGCAATAATTAATAAATTAGAACGATGTATAACAAGTAAAATACGGTTAATTATTAAAACGTATTTACATTCTATTTAATTATTGAATTAAATTCAATAAATTATACTAAATTCCAAGGAACAAAGGAATTATACAAATTAAATAATAAATGAAGTAAGACTGATTGTCATTACTTTAAATATATTTTCAATCACAAAATAAAATTATTTCAACAGAAAGAAAATAAGGGGATAATTTATTTTATATATAAAACATGAGGTGAATTAGAGATGAAAATGCCAAAAGAACGAAGAACATACTGTCCAAAATGTAAAAAACATACAATACACGAAGTACACACATCTAAAAAAAGAAAAGCTAGTGAGCTAAAATGGGGTCAACGTCAGTTCAGACGTGTAACCGCAGGTTACAGAGGTTACCCAAGGCCTTTACCATCAGGAAGTAAACCAATTAAAAAATTAGATTTAAGATACAAATGTAAAGAATGTGGAAAATCCCACATAAAAAGAGCAACAAATATCCGTGCAGGAAAAGTTGAATTTGTATCACAATAGATAGCATTAATTATCTAAAAAATTAATATCTATTATTCTCTTTTTTTCTAAAATACTTTTTTTAAGATAACTAACTAGAATATGGAGAATAATATCAACGGATAATTACAAGAGTAGATAATCACACAATTCAAGTGGAGGAACAAAACATGCCAAAACAAGAAAGTAACTTTTTAAAAGTAAAATGTGGAGACTGTGAAAACCACCAAATAATATTTGACCACGCAGCATCTACAGTAAAATGTGTAGTTTGTGGAAAAACATTAGTCGAACCAAAAGGTGGACGTTCAAAAATCTATGCACAAATAGTTGAAGTACTTGACCACTAAGTAAGTGGATATAATAGATTACTAAATCCAGGTGATAATATTGGTTAGAATGAACAAAGAATGGCCTGAAGAAGGTGATCTCATTGTTGGAACCGTACACAAAGTATTAAACTATGGTGCATTTGCTAAACTAGAGGAATATGAAGGAAAAGAGGCTTTTATTCACATATCTGAAGTATCCTCAGGATGGGTAAAAAATATACGTGACTACGTTAGAGAGAATCAGAAAATCGTAGCAAGAGTATTAAGAGTTAACCCAAAAAAAGGACATGTTGATGCATCTCTTAAAAGAATACGTGAAGATCAAAGAACACGTAGGATGCAACAATGGAAGATAGAACAGAAAGCAGAGAAATTACTAGAAATCTCAGCTAAATCATTAAATAAATCACTAGATGAGGCATATGATGAAGTAGGATATCTGATTATGGATGAATTTGGAGATTTATATGAAGGTTTTGAATTAGCTTCTGATGAAGGAGAAGATGTCCTCTTAAACATTGATATTGAACCTGAGTGGGCAAAAGCAATAACAGAAGTAGCTAAAAAGAATATTTCTACACCAGAAGTACAGATTACAGGATATGTAGATTTAACTTCATACAAACCTAATGGTGTTGAAATTATTAAGGAAGCATTACTTGCTATTGAAGCAGATAATGTGGAAGTTCAATGTGTAGGAGCTCCAAAATACAGGGTCATGGTAACTGCAGAAGATTACCCAACAGCTGAAAAAATCCTTAGTGAATCAGCGGATAAATGTGTGGCAATAGTTGAAGATAATGATGGACAAGGTAGTTTCCATCGTGAATTAGATGAATAATTAGGTTCTTCTAATTATTCTTGTCACAATTATACTTTTTTTATATAATTTTTTTAATATTATTAATCACAACTTATTTTCAAATAGTAGTGTTAAATAATTAATCATTTACATATTAATATTTAATAGAAAATTATTTATTTTTCAGATAAATGGGAGGATTATAATATGGACATTAAATCCATAAAACCAAATTATTATACTTTGAAGAGTTTTGAATTTATTAATGGTAGAATATTAGAAAATCAGATTGTTGAATATATAACATTAGGTACACCTCGATATGATGCAGATGGCAAGATATGTAATGCTATTATTTATTTCCATGGAACTACTGGTAATTATTCTTCTATCAATAGGATAAGTTCAATGCTTGTTGAGGGTAAGCCTCTTAGTTTAGATGATTATTATTTCGTTTCTTTATCTACTCTTGGTACTCCAGGTAGTAGTAGTCCGAGTACTTCTGGATTAAATAATGATTATCCTGAGTATGGTGTTTTAGATATGGTTAATTTTAATAGGCAGTTCTTGGAGGAGTGTTTGAATATTACTCATCCACTTGGTTTAATAGGTAATTCTATGGGTGGATTTGAGGCTGTTACATGGGCTACTATTTATCCAGATAGTATTGATTTTCTTATATCTCTTGTAAGTAGTTATAAGGTTGGTGGTCAGAATTATGTTATTAGTAAGGTTATGAATGATATTATTACATCTGACCCTGATTTTAATGGGGGTAATATTACGGGGGATTGTAAGAGGTCTTTGAAGATGGCTAGTAAATCAATGTATTCCTTTGGTCTTTCAAGACAGTTTTATATGGACCAATCCATATCTGATATTAATAAGTATATGGATGAGTTTGCAGAGGAGGATTCAATGGAGGATGTATTGGATGCTTATTATAGAAATGTTGCATCTATGAATTATGATTTGTCTTCTATTGTTTCAGATATATGTGTACCTACATTGATTATTGGTATTTATGAGGACCAGTATTTCCCTCCGGAGCTTGATGCTATTCCTATGCATGCATTGATAAAAAATTCAACACTTGTATGTTTTAATTCATATATGGGACATGTTGGATCCTCTGAGTTAATAAAAATTGAACCAGAGATAGTTGAATTCATGTCACAGTTTAAAGAATAGAACATTTACCACATATATAACTAAAATAATTATATTAATTAAAGACGTATATTTCAAGTGTAAATTTGCATTGACAAACAATAATAAGAATAATTATCAATATTATCTAATAAAATATAATATTAGATAAAAAATATATAATATAACAGTATGAAATTTCAAATGAAACGATGTAAAAAATGTGGAGAATATACTCTACAAGATATTTGTCCAGAGTGTAATGTAAAAACCGGAGTAATCTTCCCAGCAAGATACTCACCACAAGATAAATATGGTAAATATAGACGTCTTCTAAAAAAACAACAGATGGAATAAGATAAAACATAAAAAAAGGGGGTTATTCATTGGATAACAAAAATAGAATAAAAGAAATTGAGGAAGTAGACCTAGAAAATCCAATAGTGCTAGAAGGATTACCAGGAATAGGATTTGTAGGAAAAATAGTGGTTGATCAAATAATAAAACAAATGGATGCTACTAAATTCGCAGAACTTCAATCAGACTATTTCCCACCTCAGGTTACAATGAAAAAAGATGGACTAATAGAACATATGAAAAACGAGTTTTATTATATTAAAGATTTCGGAGAAAATAATCAAGATATAATATTATTAACAGGAAACTCTCAGGGATCCGATTTTGAAGGTCAAATAGCAATCTCCAAATTATTAATTAATTACTTCGAGGATCTAGGTGTACAGAAGATATTTACCCTAGGTGGACTTGGCACTGGTGAAATGATAGAAAAAAGCAGAGTAGTTGTTGCAGGTAATAATAAAGAATTAATTGATGAAATACTAGAAATTGACAATGCAGAACTAAGAAAGGATGAAGGCGGAGCAATAGTAGGAGCATCAGGATTATTACTATATTACGGTGAAGAAAAAGGCATTGATGCAGCATGTCTTATGGGTGAAACACCAGGATTTTATGTAGACCCTAGTGCTGGTAAAGAAGTTTTACTAGTCTTATTTGAATTATTAAACTTCCAAATAGATCTTGAAGAGCTTAATGAACAAGTTGAAGACACACTTAAAAGATTATCCCATAATCCTCAATTCGGACAGGTAGGAATGGAACCACAAGTATCTAAACCTAGTGAGGATTTACGTTATATTGGATAAAAAAAGTAAAATAACCCTTTCCTATATTTTTTGTTATATATGCGTATAGTAACTATAAAATTACAGAATTTATCCTATTTTCCAGTATAAACTCATAGTCTTTCATATGGACTAAAATTATAAATAGTAAAAATAGGTATATATATTAATATAATACAGTACTGTCTAAGAAGTACTTTACCGAGGAAAGATTTTATTTTTCATAAAAAAATTAAGGAGTTAAAATCATGGAATTAGCAATGTTTAACATGGATTATGTAACTATTCTAATCTTCTTTATCATTGGTTTTGTAGTCATTACTTTAATTGGTCAAGCAATGGGTAGTTCAATAGAATAAACTAAATTTAATTTTTTTTAGTTTAATTTTTATTTTTTATAATACCATAATAGTAAACTATAAAAAGAATGAACTAAAGATAGTAATAATAGTAATACGTTTTTTTTATAACAAGGGCCTGTAGCCTAGACTGGATAGGGCGTTGGACTTCTAATCCAAAGGTCGGGGGTTCAAATCCCCCCAGGTCCGCTAAAAATTAAATCCAAACAATATATAACTTTTTTTTTAGAATTATTTTATTATTATAAATTATTTATAAATTAATTATATTATTTAGTAAATGGGTTTGTAGCCTAGTCTGGATAGGGCACCAGACTCCTAATCTGGAGACCGGGGGTTCAAATCCCCCCAAATCCGTTAAAAAAAGAGAATAACTAGTTTTGTATAATTATTATTTAATTATATTCAACAGTACCATATTGGCCTCCACGACCAGGATTCACATTTAAACCATTATTTCTATATGAATTTATAACCTTAGATAATAATGGGTCAACTTTTTCTATAGATTCAATCGGAGTATTAAGAAGAACCTCAATTTCATTTCCAAATTGTTTTAGAAGATTGTCATATCGTGTTTGCACATATTTTGTTGTAACGCCTTTATCATGCACAGTACTTAGCAGTTCTGATAATGGAAGCAGATATTGGTATGGTGGACGATTACTTGGATGCTGAGGTGTATCATATGATGCTAGTTCTTGAATTCTACCCTTCACGCCCTTCTTGATTCTACCACCGCAGGTACATTTCATATTTCTAGCCATTGCATCATGTATATTATATATTTTATGACATTGAATACAGCCTGTTTCATGATATTTTCCCATACGTGGATCAAAACCATAGTTTTCTATAATATTATTATCTTTTATTGATTTACGTAATCCATTATAGGATAATTCATCTAATTCCATTTTATTAAATTCTCTTCCTATTCTATGAGGCCATGGAGAATGAGAATCAGAGTTTGTTAAAAATGTGTAATCCCATAATTCTTCGATTGTATCTGCTAAATCTGAATCACTAGATAATCCTAGTTCTACAAAGTCAGGTTTATCATCATAACATTCCATTATTGAATCATATTCTTTATATAATCCTGTCCATGGTGTAAATATATGGGCGGGTCCTATTATACAATCATATTCACGGGCTATGTCCATTATTTCTGCTCCATTCATTCTGATTTTTGGTCGGCCATCTGAATCCATATTCTTCACAGTGAATTCATCTCTCATTTGCCATGCTACTTCTATGGATGGTATTATAAGTAGATGATGTATTCTATGATTATCTTCTAGTTCTGTGGTTGTTATAAATTTGGTATTATTTGGTGCTATATTGTCATTCGTTTTGTAAATTCCTGTATCATCTATTTCTATTAATGAATCTTCTAGTTCTTTTAGCCATTTTGAATGAAAAGCATCTCCAGTTGCCACGAGATTTAAACCTTTTTTAACGGATTCAATTGCCATAGTTTCTGGGTTCATATTTTTTGATGTAGCCATAGAGTATTTACTATGTACATGTAAATCTGCATTAATTATCATTTTAATCATTAAATAAAAAATTAGTTTAAAATTAAATTTGTTATTATGTGGGTATTGATTTAAGTTTCTTTTATTGAATAAAAAAAGTTTTTAATTTGAGATGTATTAGAAAAGAAATTATTTTTTTAATATTTATCTTATTTCTTCTATTTTAATCTCAATAATAATATTATCTTATCTTAAAATGTATCCTATAGGAATTATTTTATGATTTTTACTGTTAATAGTGTAAAAAAGAAGGTATCCTTGAGGAAATACCTTTCTTATTTTAGTCCGCATCATCATTTCGGTACCATACTTGTTTTCTTGCTGGTTCTAAAGGAACATATACTTCTATTTTAGCATGTGTTGTATCATCTGTTGCGTCAAATTTAACCCATTTACCATCATCTGTATCAAGTATTGTGGCACTGTTTTTATCTATCTTTGCGTGTGTTGGTTCTTTTATTATGAATTGATATGCTTGATCTACTGTGATTACTTTGGTATTATAAGTATCTGGTAGAATGTGTGGAACATTTGGATCATTTGGGTCTTGTTGTGTTATTACTGATGAGCCTCCTCCATTAGTTGGGCTTCCTCCATTAGTTGGGCTTCCTCCATTAGTTGGGCTTCCTCCATTAGTTGGGCTTCCTCCATTAGTTGGGC
>CACZOU010000060.1 GCA_902782945.1 uncultured Methanobacteriaceae archaeon | reverse complement strand
AGAATTTTTAGGTATTCATATTGATTTTAAAAATTTAGATTATAAATTAATAGGAATTATTGTTGGTGGTATTATTGGTTTAATCTTCTTAATTAAAATTATTTTGAAGTTACGTGATCGAAAACTTGAAAAAGCTATAAAAAGATTATAATAATTATTTAGTTTTTCTTTTAAAAGGAGAGAATGATGGAATATATACTATTATTTATAATTAGTATTCTGATTATCCTAATTATTTACTATAATATTATGTTAAAAAAAGAAAATGAGATAAAAAATGCTTTAGCAACTTTAGATGTAATGTATAAAAAAAGGATTGATCTAATACCTAATCTTGTTAATGTAATTAAAGGTTATATGTTTCACGAAAAAGATATCTTAAAAAATATAACCTCCTTAAGAAATAATAGTAGTAATGAAGAAATAGATAATAAGATTCAGGAGCTATTAATTCTATCAGAAAATTATCCTAATTTGAAAGCTAATGAAAATTTTCTTTCATTGCAAGATAAATTAAAAGTAATTGAAGATGAGATATCTGCAGGAAGAAGAACGTATAATGCTCATGTAGTTAATTATAATATTTTTATTTCGATGATACCTAATGTTTTCTTTGCCAAACTATTGCATTTTAAAAAATATGAATTATTTAAAATAGATAATGATAAAAAGGATATTAGTTATGAAAAATAAAAAAGATTTTCTTTTATATTATCAAAAAGAGTATAAAAAAATATTAGATAAAAATATTGATAAACTAAATAAAGAATATTATAAAAAAGTTAAGAATATTATTCTTGAACATATTATTTATTTTATTATGGTGATTATGTTAATTTTTGTTTTTTATAATAACTTTAGTAATATTATATTTATGGTATTTATTATATTATTAGTGATTCTTTTTTTCTTCATTATCTTTATTAATTATAAATTACTTACTAATCAACGAAAGGATATTAGTTATCAAATTAATAGTTTAATTTATCAAGATATCTTATCTTTTTTAACTAATGATTATTTATATGAAAAAAATACACAATTAGCGATTGAAGATTTTAATAAAATGGGACTTTTTAATCTTGATATTTTAAATTATCGAGGAAGTCATTTTACTGGTGTAAATATCCATAATAAAAGATTTTTATACTGTGATGTTTTATTATATACGACTCGTGAAAAAGTATTACAAGATAAATATTATGATGAAAGTGATGATATTTTATATATAACTAATTATTATTATGATGAAGATATTCCTATTTTTAATGGATTATATTATGAAATGAATATTAGTAAGAAAAATAAAGATTATGTATATTTGATACCTAATAATTTTAATGATAAATTTATTAATAAAAATATTTATCATTATATTTCTTTTAATGGAAATAAAATAGAATTAGAAAATCTTGATTTTAATGAACGATATCAAGTTTATTCTTTTAATGAATTAAAGTCACGTTATCTTTTATCATTAACTTTAATGGAAAAGATAAATGAACTTGATAAAATAATTCCTAATAAGAAATATTATGTGTTTAAAAAAGATGGAAGAATTGGATTGTTTATTAATGATTTTACAATAGAGAATTTATTAGAAAAAAAGATTGATTTGAAAAAAGGAATTTCCAAGGAATATATAGGGGATTTCTTTGATAAAATATCTTATTTATTAAAGATAAATGAAGTGTTGGATGAAGAATAAGATGATGAATATTATAAAAAATTAAAAAAAATCTTTAAAAAAAAGAAAAATTAAGTTATAATTGTTTAGTAAGGTAGGTGTTAGAATGATATATTCATGCATTGATATAGGTAGTGATACTATTAAGTTCGTTGTTGGAGAATTAAAAAATGATAATATATCTATTTTAGCATCTACTTGTGTACGTTCTAGTGGAATAAAAAAAGGAATTATAATTGATAAAGAATTGGTTTGTAAAACGATTAATTTAGGAATTGATGAATTAGAAAAAATATTAGGCTTTCGTATTGATAAAGCGATAATTAATGTTCCTTTTTATGATGTTTTAGTAAATGTTTATAATGGTGCATGTTATCCTGGTGGAGAAATTGGAGGGGAAGATGTCATTACTTGCTTTAAAAGTTGTGTTAGTACAATTGATGTAACGGAAGAAGTAATTAGTGTATGTCCTATTAAGTTTGTAATTGATGATGAAAAGAAAACAAAAGATCCCAAGGGAGAAACTGGGGAAAAATTAGAATGTAAAATGTTAATTAGTACGATTCCAAAGCAAAGTTTATATCCTATTTTAGAGGTGTTTGAAAAATGTCATATTGAAATAATTGATTTATCTTTTGGCGTAATTAATGACTTTTATAATGTCAATAGAAATGATTATCATGATGTTTGTGGAGCGGTTGTTGATATCGGTAGTGATAAAACGGAAGTTGCTATTTTTAATAAAGGATTAATGGTTAGTGGTAAAACATTACCACTTGGTAGTAAATTAGTTGATAATGATATTAGTTATATTTATCATTTAGATAAAACATCTGTAAGAAATATTAAAGAGAATTTTGCTTATTCATCAAGTCAATATGCCGAACATAATGAAAATTTAGAATTTGAAAGTATTAATAATGAGATAATAAAAATTAATCAATATGAAGTAAGTCAGGTTATGGAAGCTAGAATTGAAGAGATATTAAAAAGTGTAAAAAAAACTATAAACGACTTAACAAAACATGAAATTAGTTATATAATTATTGCAGGTGGTATTACTAATTCCCAAGGATTTGATTATTTATTGGGAAATCTCTTTGGTGATATTGCATCAGTTGTAAATATAAATTTAGTTGGTGTTCGAAATAATATTTACACATCATGTGTTGGTATGTTAAAATATTATTATGACAAGTTGAAATTAAGAGGAATAGACTATACCATGTATGATAATATTCCTAAAGAACTTGAAAGTAAAAAGAATGTATTACACGAAAAAATAATAGATGATATGAAAAAATATCTTGAAAACAATTAGAGAGAGGGATAATATGTTAAGTGGATTAGAAATGGATCAGTTAGCCAAAATAAAAGTTATAGGTATTGGTGGCGGTGGTGGAAATGCAATTAACCGAATGATTGAAAGTGGCGTTAAAGGTGTTGAATTTATTGCTGCTAATACAGATTATCAAGTATTAAAAAATTCTAAGGCTGATATAAAAATTCAAATAGGTAAAGAATTAACTGATGGATTAGGAGCTGGAGGACGACCTGAAGTAGGACGTGAATCAGCTGTTGAAAGTAAAAAGGAAATAGAAGAGGCATTAGCAGGAGCCGATATGGTTTTCATTACCTGTGGTATGGGTGGTGGAACCGGAACTGGAGCAGCTGCTGTTGTTGCAGAAATTGCCCAAAGTATTGGAGCACTTACAGTAGCGATTGTTACGAAACCATTTACCTTTGAAGGTAAAAGACGTATGGAAAATGCCAATGCGGGACTTGAAGAATTAAAGAAGCATGTTGATACATTAATTGTTATACCAAATGATAGATTAAGAGAAATTATTGATAAAACAACTCCAATGTTACAAGCATTTAAAGAAGTTGATAATGTATTACATAGAGGTGTACAATCAATCTCAGATTTAATTGCTGTAGTGGGACTTGTTAACCTAGACTTTGCTGATATTAAATCAGTAATGAAAGATTCTGGAAATGCTATTATCGGAATTGGTATTGGCATGGGTGAAGATAGGGCAATAGAAGCTGCAAAGGATGCTGTGTCATCTCCACTTCTTGAAACAAGTATAAATGGAGCAACAGATGCCATTATTAATATTACTGGTGGAGTTAATTTAACATTATTTGAAGCTGAACAAGCTGCAGAAGTTGTTAGAGCTGCTGCTGGAAATGATATTAATACAATATTTGGTGCTGTAATTAATGAAAACTTAACTGATGAAGTTATTGTAACAGTAATTGCTACTGGTTTTGATAAGAGAGCTAAGTCTAAAGCAATAGATAAAGAAACAGCTAAAATTCCAACTCCAAAAGAAGTTGAAGAACCTCGTCGTACAACTTCTAGAGAAGATATTAGTTATGTTGCAACACGTCCAAAAGATGATGATAGCGATGGTGATGATGGATTTGAATTACCACCATTCTTACAAAATAGAAACTTCTAAAACCTATAATTAAGCTGAAAAACAGCTTGATTTTTTTATGTGGAAGGGGGTATACTTTAAGTATAATAGGAGTGATGTTTCATGAGAAGAAAAAATAAATTTCTATTATCTATAATATTAACACTAATATTAATATCAGGAATAGGTTATGCATACTTAAATACAGATTTAACTATGGAAAATAGTGTAAAGCTAAATAGTTATACTAAAAAAATTTCATATAATGGGAAAGTATGTATAAAAGCAGAAACACCTCATACAGAAACATGTAGTAGAACATCAGATGGATGTATTGCAAAAGGCTATACAAATGGAGATACTATAACATATGGTCATACAAATGGAACTAGTCTAGTAAATGGACAAAGTGGAGGATATGCCTTAGATTGTGATTTAAATGGAAATGGAGTAGTAGATGTAGATACAAATGGAAACTCAACAGAAAGATTCTACTATGTATCAGATCTATATACAGGTACTGTTAATGGAACAGATCAGTTTGACAGCAACTATGCGGTACTTATATATCATAAAAACATAGGAACATCAGGAGTAAGCTATTACTATGAAAATAGTGCATATGAAAACTGGCATGGACCAGTAACACTTTTACCAAGTCTTCCAACAAGAAGTACATGGACAAATGAAAAAATAGGATTAAAGAGTACATCAAGAACAATATATACTGAGACAGGAACAACATCAACAAGAGGAGGAACAATAGAAAATCCATTCAACTATACAGGAGCAGTAGGAAGACTACTTACTGCACAAGAAATAAATAAGAGTTGTAATATAACAGTAGGAGGTTATACCACTGGAGAATTAGATAATTGCGAATACTTAATAGAAGATACTGAGTATTCAAAGACATCAGGATGGTCAGGAGAAAAAAGTCTTTATTGGTTAGAAACGCCTCTTGCGTCCAATGATGCCATCGCGTGGAGTGTGAATGGCCGCAGCCGCCGTGTCAGTAGCGACAACCGCTATATGAACGCCAGCGGCTTCTGGTACGATACCGCTGACGTTCGGCCTGCCGTTGAAATTCTAAAGTCTAGCATCTCTCTAGAATAAAATTCGGCTTGACCGAATTTTTTTTGATAGTGTCAATTACATTAGAATTGGTATTGCTTTTTTTGATATAAATTTGTATTATTATAATAGGTGATGATATATGAGAAAGGGTAAAAAAAGAATTGTTTTATTACTTATTCTAGTTGTTGGAATAAGTATAGGTTATGCTGCACTTGCTAATACGATTAAGATTAATGGTACAAGTGTTGTTAAGGGAGCTAATTGGAATATATATTGGGATAATGTAAATGTAGATAGTGGTAGTGTATCAGGAGCTAATGTAATAACTACTCCAACAACTACTGGAACAACTACAACTGAAGTAGAGTTTTCAGTTGTTTTACCAGAGCCAGGTGATTACTATGAATTTACAATAGATGCAGTTAATGCTGGTAGTATTGATGCCATGATAGAAGATAACGGAGTACAAAATAAAGTATATAGTGATTCTGGATATACACAGGAGGCTACATTACCAGATGTAGTTAGATATACAGTAACAAATTTAGATGGTAGTGCAATTGAAAGTGGACATGTACTTCCAAAGAAGGAAGGAAGTACTCCAACAAGAGAAACATATAAAGTTAGAGTAGAATATAGAAATGATGAAGAAATAGAAGCAAGTGATTTAGATAAAGATAATGATAAAACATATTACTTTAAATTT
>CACZOU010000059.1 GCA_902782945.1 uncultured Methanobacteriaceae archaeon | reverse complement strand
TATAGCTGGACCTAATGGTGGTCCTGGTGTGGCTTTTCCACCTTCCACTAGGATTTCAATAGTTTGACTAGCCACTATTCAGCCTCCCTTTGTATTAATCTGATTTGGTCACCCTTTACTGTGACAGGTATTGGAACTGCTGCTTCGATTAATTCCAATACTACATCTTCTTTAGCTTCATCAATTCTTACCACTTTAGCTTTTTCGCCTTTGAATGGTCCTGAAGTTAATTCAACAATGCTACCTTTTGAAACATTAGCCATTGCGGGTTCAGGATTTAAGAATGCTTTAAGCTCATCGAAATCCACGTCACCTTCGACTAAACCTCTCAAATTAGGAACTTTTAGTGCAGGATGCCTCATATCTAATGCCTTATCTGATTCAACAAAAATGTAACCTTGCATGGATTCTGGAGATAATATCGCAGAAATCCCTGTGTCTTCATGTTTAACACTTTGTGCTAATAAAGCGGCTACTGTTTTTTCTTGTCCTATAAGTACTCTCATTGCGTAAAACATATTTTCACTTTTCAATCATTGTTTTAAAAGATATTATTTCTTTTATTCATTATTACTCTTAAATATTATAAAAAATAATATTTTGATTTTAATTTATTATTCTCTTTAGTTTCTAAAAAACAATCTATGAATAGAATAATACTTGTGATAATAATGAAATCACGAATCCTATCAAACCTATAACAATAATTCCTAAACCGGTAACTTTTGCTACGGTTTTGTATTCTTCGTTATCTGGCTTTTTGGAAACTCGTAAAACTCTTTCACATTGTTTTAAAAAACCACGTATTGATTCTTTGTTTATATTCATATTACTACCTGCATTTAAAATTCTAAAAATGAGAAAATTTAAAACCTAAGATAGGGATCATATATAATTTATTAATCTCACTATTAATAAAGCTTTTTATTATAGGGTTATGATACTTTTTTTAAGTAATTGTTCTTATCCTTTTTTAGCATCATATATCATCATTTTATTAACCCATGAATTTTTTAATAAATATACAGGTAGTTCTGATTTAATTAATGTATATTTAAAAGTTATGTTTAAAATTAATAATAAAAAAAATATTATAGGTCAAATACATTATTTTGTTTATGGTTTAGATTCAATATCTGTTTTTTCTAATTTGAAAATTACTGGTCTTAAACCATCATTACAACAGACAATTGCAACACCAGGCTCTTTTATCCAATCATTATAATAAAATAGGCCTTCACCGGCTCCATGTGCAAGTGCAAATACATACTGATATATTGCCTTCCATGCTTCATCACAGAATCCGTCAGGCTTAGCGTAATCTGCATAGAAAACATCGCCTTCATTTAGCATAGGACATGTTGTGAAATTGTCAATTCCATATTCTTCAGCTAAATCTTCTTGTAATGTTGTTTTTAAAACAGTTATTTTGACTATATTCATGTAAATCCCCGTTAATTTTGGATATAATTTTGTTTATAGAATAGAATAAATAAATTTTTTCTCTAAATATAGTATATTAATAATAAAAAATAGGAATTAAAAAAAAAGTTAAATGTGATTTATTTAGATAATTACTTATCTAAAATACATCATCAATAAATCCTTCTAAGTCAGTGTCAGGTGTTGATGTTTCTTCTCCACGAGCTTTTTCTTTGTATGAATCATCTGTACCCATAATAGATGGAGAACTTACACCTGCAACAACAATTGTAGTTCTGACTGTACTTGCAAGATCATCTTGTATTTGTGTACCCCAAATGATGTTTGCTTCAGGGTCAAGTTCATCTGCTACAATTTGTACTATTTTTTCAGCTTCATTTAATGTTAAATCACTGCTACCTGTTATGTTAACAAGAGCACTTTTAGCATTAGATATGTCTAAGTCAAGTAATGGGCTGTTAAGAGCTTCATTTACTGATTCTATTGCTCTATCACCAGTATCGGATTCACCCATACCAATCATTGCCATTCCACTGTCTTCCATTACACTTTTAATATCTGCAAAGTCTAAACTTACTAATCCTGGTTTTGTAATTAATTCAGTTATGCCTTTTACAGCCCTACCTAATAATTCATCAGAAACCATGAATGCTTTGTTGATTGGTAAACTTGGTGCTACTTCTAGGAGTTTATCGTTAGGAATTACAAGTACTGTGTCTGCTGCTTCTTGAAGTTTTTCAAGCCCTATTTCTGCATTTTCTCTTCTTTTAATTCCTTCTGCACTGAATGGCATTGTTACTACAGCAATTGTTAATGCACCTGTTTTTTGTGCAATTTTACTAATTACTGGTGCTGATCCTGTTCCTGTTCCTCCTCCGAGTCCACAGGTTACAAATACCATGTCTGCACCATCTATTTTACTTTTTATTTGTTCTTCACTTTCTTCAGCACTAGCTTCTCCAACTGATGGAATTCCACCTGCACCTAATCCACCACAGGTTTCTTTTCCAATTAATATTTTGTCATTTGATTTACAGAAAAATAAATCTTGTGCATCTGTGTTTACGGATATTGTTTCAGCACCTTCAATACCAATTTCACCTAGACGTGAGATTGTATTATTTCCTGCTCCACCAGCACCTATAACATATATTTTTGCTCTGCTTTGATTTATAATGTCTACTAATTCTTGGTTAATATCATCTACACTAGAATTGTTGACATTAGGTCTTTCTGTTGTAGTATTAGCTTTTGAATCATTTTTTAAGCTATCATTTATTAGAGATTTCACTTAACACCCTCACTATTATGTTGTGTTGATAACAGTTATATTATATAATTTATATTTATTATCTTATATTTATTAATCGAATTATTATAAATTACATGTCTTTAGGATAATAGTATAAAAAACTATGTTTAGTTTATTATGTAATTTCTGATATTTTTATGAATTATGAATACTTGAGTGGGTATTATATACGTAACCAAGATATTTTTATAACATAATTTCCAATATAATCGACAAATATTAAATTTAAGATAGTTTTGTTTAAAATAACAAACTTTATATTATTATATTTGTATGTTTTACAAAATATATAAACTTTAAAAACCATGAAACTATATTGTTACTAATTATTTTTTATAAAAGTATTTATTTTAAATTTTTATAATACTTCCACATAAATTTATAATAATTAATAAATTTTATAAATAATATAATTATATTAAGACAATATAATTCTCTTAAGTAATTATAATAGAAGAAGATAATATGAAAGCGTTTGAATTTTTAGATGAAATAGGAACTGTTAATACACATACTATGGTTTTAGATAAAGGATTAGGATATGCATATGTTGAAGATGCATTGAAGATTACTGGTGAATACTTTGATTTACTAAAATATGGTTGGGGTACATCTATATTATACGATACTGAAATAATCAAAGCTAAAAATGAATTATATCATTCATATGACATAAAAACATACACTGGTGGAACACTCTTTGAACTTGCAAATAAACAAAATAAACTTGGCGAATACTTCGAAGAGTTAGATAACTTAGGATTTGACGCTGTTGAAGTTTCTGACGGATCCACAGTAATTGACCCAGATATCAGAGAAAATGCAATTAAACAAGCAAAAGACAATGGTTTCTACACTCTCTCCGAGATTGGTAAAAAGAATCCTGAAAAAGACCATGCATACACTACAGAACAACGTATTGAATTAATCAATAAAGACATATCTAATGGATCAGACATGGTTATTATTGAAGGAAGAGAAAGTGGAAAGAATATTGGAATCTATGATGAAAAAGGTAATGTTAAAACTGATGAAATGACTCAAATTCATGAAAACACACCTAATGAAAAAGTATTATGGGAAGCTCCACAGAAAAACCAACAAGTTGAATTAATATTAAAACTTGGTAATAATGTAAATCTTGGAAATATTAATTCAAATGAAATAATTTCCCTAGAAACACTACGTCGTGGACTAAGAGGAGACACACTAGGAAAAATACAGAAGTAACATTATTAATAGCATAACCACTTAACCTCCCTTTACTTCTTATCTTTTTATTAATTTTATTTTTCGAGTTAGAAATTATGAACTACAAAACAATACCTATAAAAACAGAATATATTCAGCCTGGTGAAGGTTACGATAAATTAGTTAAAAACATAGCTTCATCTTGTCAGGATAATGATTATATTATTATTAGTGAAACACCTATTTCTACAGCTGAAGGTAATTTACTTAATGAAACTGAGTATAAACCAGGTATTTTAGCTTATTTACTAACAGAATTATGGAGTAAATATTTATGGGGTTATATTCTATGTCCTCTTCTAGGTTACAAACAAAGAACAATAAAGAATCTTAGAAGAATGCCCTCTGAAGCCCGTAATCATAAACAATTAATATTAGAAGAGTATGGACTAAAATATGCACTTCAACCTACTGCAGAGGCTGGTGTTGATTTAAGTAATGTTCCTGGCCAATATGTTTCACCATTACCAGTTAATCCATCAGCAAGTGCCCGTACTATTAAGAATGAAGTTAAACAAATAGCAGGTAAAGATGTTCATATAATAATAATTGATACAGATGCAACATACACATTTCATGATAAAAAATTCACTACATTACCCCAATCTATTAATAGTATACATAATGGTACTGGAGTGTTTGGATATATTTTAAGAAGATTCTCAGAAAAGTTAGGTCCGACAATTCTTGCTTCAACAATTGATTGTGATACCGATAAACTAATAAAACTTGGTAATATCGCAGAAAAATGTCAAGTTGATAATAGTGAAAACTTCTTTGAAACAATATATAATATGAAGTCTGTTTTTAACACAGATTATGATAATATCACTATAAACATGCTAAATACAGTTACCCATATTCCATGCGTCATAATACGATTTGAATAACTATTTATAATAAGAAATAACATAATAATATATTAGTAATCTATGAACATTTGCAATAATGTTGAAATGATAATTACATAAACTCGATGAGAATACGAAAAATATTATTTTATTAAAAGTTGAATCATGAAGTGAAATAATACACTTTTTTATTACAGAGAACTTATCATAGACTAATAAGATATGACAAATATTTGATATAATTATTATAACCATTTTATTATATTAACGATTTCATGCAATGTTTATTGCTAGATAAATAAAAGAGAGAGAAGAGAATGGCAAAGAAAAAGATTGAATATAAATTTGATTATGATTCTAAATTCTTGAATGAACACAACGTCAAAAAATTAGCATATGAACTAAGCCATGACGCTGATAACAGTGAAAAGATATTAGACTGTTTATTTACTGCTGAAGCTACTGATGAACAAATAGCTGAAGCTACAGGTATTAAACTAAATGTTGTTAGAAGAATATTATACAAGTTCTTTGATGCTGGTATGGCAAATTATACAAGGAAAAAAGACCCAGAAACACAATGGTTCACATATTATTGGAGATTTGATTCTAGAAAAGCTGCACAACTACTAGAAAAAGAATATAATCAGCATAACAAGGAAATTAAAGATTCATTAGATTATGAAGAGAATAACATGTTCTTTGTATGTCCAAATGGTTGCAGATACCCATTTGATGAGGCTGCTGAATACCAATTTGTATGTCCAAGATGTAATGAAAAATTAGAATACAAAGACAATACGGACATAATTAATGATCTTAAAAAATTAGAATCATCATATACTATAAATGAATAACTAAACACCCCAAAAAAACTTTTTTTTATTTAACTATTTTTAAAATATTATTATCATATAACTAATGGAGCTAAATTAATATGTCAAAAGTAGACAAGTTAATAAAAAACGTTTATAAAGAATTAGAATGTTCTGAATACATTATTGATCATTCCAATACTGTATATAAAAGAACAAAAGATATTACAAAATATTATAATAATGTTGACAAAGATTTGATTAAAGCTGGTGCTAAACTTCATGACGTCGGCAGAACTGTAACTAATGGTATAAAACATGCATATATTGGGGCAGACCTGCTAAGAGACCTGGACGTTGATGAAAAAATATGTAAAATTACTGAGCGTCATATTGGTGCTGGTATAAGTGCCAAAGAAGCAAAAGATTTAGGATTACCTGATAGAAAATATATTCCTAAAACTTTAGAAGAGAAAATTGTTGCACATGCTGATAATTTAGTTCATGGAGTTAAATTTGTTGATATAGACTTTGTGATTAAGAAATGGACAAAAAAAGGAATGTCACAGGAGTCTATAGATAGACTTATAAAATTAGATAATGAACTTATGAATAGATGATTATGATGAATATTGTAATATATACTGGACTATCAATATCATTTAATGAAGCTAAATCTATACTTGATGCTGATTATCGTCCACCAGTTAAAAGAGGAGATATTTACAGGTTACTGGAAGAAAATGATAATATTGATGTTATAGGTATAATTGATGGTGTATTTCATCAAAGTCCTGCTGTGGCTCATAAAGAGATATTAAAAGCTCTTAAGGAAGACATTACTGTTGTTGGTGGAGCTAGTATGGGTGCTCTTAGAGCATGTGAATTATATCCTTTTGGAATGATTGGTGTTGGTAATATCTTTAATGATTATAAAACGGGTGTTATTGATTCTGATGATGATGTTGCTGTTGCTCTTAATCCTGATACTTTAGAACAAATGTCTGAATCATGGATCAATATTAAATATAACTTGGATTTAGCTAAGGAATCTAGGATTATTACTGGTGATGATGAGAAAGAATTATTATCTATTGCTAAAGATACTTATTATCCTAAACGTTCTTTTGAATATACTTTTAAAAAATCTAGTTTATCCCCTGAAAAAATAACATCGTTAACTAATTATATTAATACAAATAAATTTGATATTAAACACGATGACGCTAAAAAAGTTATAGAATACATTAAAAAAATAAACGAAAAAAATGAGTAATATGAAAACAGAAAAAAAAATAAAAAAACTAGAAGATTATTTAAAGAATAAAAAATGTGTACTAGCATTTAGTGCAGGATCAGACAGTACACTCCTAGCATATATCCTATCAAAGGTAAGTCCAAACTCACTACTAGCAACAATAGACAACAATATGATGCCAAGAGAATTTATAGGATATACTGAGAAAAAAGCAGAAGAACTAGGATTAAATCACAAAGTAATCAAAATAAACTTCCTAGAAGACCCTGAATTCATATCAAACAATCCTGAAAGATGCTATAACTGTAGAAAAATAATGTACAAGAACATACAAGATTTACCAGAATTCAATGAATATGATTATTTCCTAGAAGGAACAAATTTAACAGATTTATTAGAAGATAGACCAGGTATACTCGTACGAAAACAATATAATATGATAAGTCCATTAATAGAATGCGAAATAACAAAAGATGATGTATACGAAATGATTGACTACTTAAATCTTGAATATTCTAACAATACAACATGCTTAGCAACAAGAATAAAAACAAATGAAAATGTTAATCAAGAAAAACTAGACCTGGTTTATGAAGCAGAAGAACTAGTAAAAAAATATATAAAACAAGAAAATATAAGAGTCAGATTTGATAATTACACTGCTACAATATCTGTGGATAACCCTCTAGACATACTTGAAGCAGCACTATTAAAAACATTAAGAGACAAGCTACAAAACATGGGATTTAAAAAAGTATGTCTTGATATAACAGGATATTCTAAAACAAATCTCACATTTAAAATTGACGAGGATAACACCTATTATTACATATTACCATATACAATAAATTTAGAAAAAACCTATGATAATATAAAAGAAGACCCTAACATAAATAAAAACACTAGTAAAAATGAAACAGAAATACAGTATGGTGACGTTACAATAAATAAAAATGGAAAAGTCAATATATCACCATCAGATAACGTTACTAATAAATTTAATAAAGTATTGACTAAAATTGAACGAGACCTATAGAATATAATTTACCAAAAGTATATTCTCCCCATCTCATTTTTTTAAAAAACAAGAAAACAATTTAATAAAAAGATAAAAACTTAATAAAAAAAAAGAAAATATTTAATGATTCTATTCAATCATAGCATGCATTAAATCACTAGCCCTTATAAGACCTATTGGCTCATCAGCCATATTTAAAACTGGTACTTGTTCTATATTATTCTGTCTTAAAATATTAGCACATTCTTTAACAGATGTTTTACGTGTAACTGAAATTAATTTATCATTAATAACATCTTTAACCAATTTATCAGAGAATTGTAATTTATTTTTAAGTATATACATTACACTCTGACTATTCCATGTCCACTTATCTCCCTCAGTACTTACAGAACTATTATGAACAGTTTGTTCTTCTACAACTTCACTTTCATTAATAAAGTCTGTTTCTGTTAAAATTCCTGAAGCTTTACTTTCATCAGTTAATGCAATTACAGATTTAAAATTAAAGAAACTTGTGATAGAGTAAGCTACAGGTAAGGGTGTTTTCTCCCATACTGTTGGTACATTACGTACCATGTATTTTTCTATAGGTTCCGTGTTATTAATTTTCCATAATGCTTTATTAGTAATATCTGCGGAAGTAACTATTCCTATGATTTTATTATCCTCAGTGATAGGTACTCTACGAATATTATTATTAATCATTTTACGAACTACTGAAGTTACATCCTCTGATGGTGCTGCTGTTATTGGATTTCTTGACATGACCATTGCAACTTGATCTTCATCCGGATTTTTAATAAGATCAGATCTTGTTATTACCCCTGCTAATTCACCAGTCTGTTTTTTAACTATTGGTACTCCTGATAATTTTTGTTCTCTTAAAATTTCGTATATGCTACTAATAGTTCCAGGTATTGTTCCGAACTGAACATCCTCTGTCATTATTTCACTTATTTTCATGATAATCACCTTTTTTTCTGTAGTTAATATATAGTTAATATTGAATAGATAATTACAGTACGTATATTATTGTAAATATTAAATATTTTATTAGTTTATATTATATGATTACATTTTAAAATAGTTATTTGATAAAAAAGAAGTAGAATTTATTTAGAATAATAAAAAATATTTAAAAGGAGAGGAATATTTAATTTCTTGATTTTATTACTGTTTGACCATTCATGTATGGTACTAATACATCAGGTACTTTTATACTACCATCTTCTTGTTGATAATTTTCTAATATACAACAAATTGTTCTTTCAGTAGCAATAGCTGTACTATTTAATGTATGTAATATCTGTGCATCACCAGCACCAGCTTTACCTACTCTTGTGTTAATTTTTCTTGCCTGATAATCCTTACAATTTGTACATGATACTAGTTCACGATAGGTAGCAGAACCTGGGAACCATGCTTCTAAGTCATATTTTATTGCTGCATTATCATTTAATGCAGAGGATACTATTGCAACTATTTGGTATGGTAATCCAAGCTTTTGGTATATACCTTCGGTTACTTCTAATAGTTTTTGATGTTCTTTTTCGGATTCTTCAGGTGTTGAGTAGATAAATTGTTCAACTTTTTCAAATTGATGAACTCTGAAAATACCTAATGTATCTTTTCCATGTGAACCTGCTTCTTTTCTAAAACATGTAGATAAAGCACAGTATTTTAATGGTAAATCCTCAGATGGAATTATCTCATTTCTATGTAGTGCTGCTAATGTTTGTTCTGCTGTAGCAATTAAATACAAATCCTCATTTTCTACTTTGTACAATGTTTCTTCAAATTCACCTAATTCTGATGTTTCCTCAGCTACCTCACTTTTTATGAAAAATGGTGTTTGTAGAGGTGTGTATCCCTTATTTGTTAATTCGTTTAAAGCAAATTGTATTAATGCTAAATTGAGGAAGAGTATATCTTGTTTTAGATAATAAAATCTGGAACCAGAAACTTCACCAGCTATTTTAGTATCTGCACCATCAATTGCTTCAATTAAGTCTACATGATTTAATGGCTTGAAATCAAATGATGGAAGTTCTCCAACTTTTCTTATAATTTCATTGTCATCTTCAGTATCAGAGATAGGAACTTTGTCATCAATAATGTTTCCTACTTTATATCTGTATTCATCACGTGTTTTCTCATATTCTTCAATCTTTGGTTCTAATTCTTTAATATCTGCAGCTACTTGTTTAGATTTACTTATAACTTCCTGGATATTTCCTTCTTTTTTTGCTTGTTTAAATGATTTAGATAACTTGTTTTTTTCAGATCTTAAATCATTTAACCTTTTTAATCCATCTCTCCATAGGTTATCATATTCTATAACTTTTTCTACGTTAACTGTATCTCTAAATCGCTTCTTCTCAGATTCAATAATTTTATCTGGTTCTTCTCTGAATAGTTTTATATCTAACAAGATTTGCTCTCCTTCATAATTAAATAATAGTTTTTTTTAGTTTACTTCTTATTCTACTACTTCTAATTCTTTATCAGAATAGACGTCTGTACCTGCTATCTTATCAAATAACCTTGATGGGTAATTTAATATTTTTCCAATTAGGATATCAAAGATAATTGGCACCCAAAATAATTTAGTTAAATTTCTTACAAATGCTTTTTTATAACTCATATATCCTTCACTATCTGAAACATATAAATGAGCTATCTTCTTACCTATAGTCTTATTTGTTTTAGCTTCAAATATTGTGAAGTATATCATAGTTACTAATACTAAAACTATGTATGGATATGCTGCTAAAGCTATAGAAACATTTAGCAGAGATAATATTATGTATAATATATTATCTACTAGTGCTGTTAGTAATGTTACTACTATAGCATCAATAATAAAAGCCTCTGTTCTTAATATAAAATGTTCCATAATATCACTTAACATACTCTTGGTACTGGGTCAGCTATTGGTGGTTCTACTAGTCTTTCTCCTCCAATGACTGTCTCCATGATAACGTGTTTACCTTCTGTAACTTCTCCTATAATTTGTGCATCTTTACCATATTTTGTTTTTTGTATTGCATGTAATACATCTTCGGCTGTGTCAGCTTTTACACCCATTACTATTTTACCTTCGTTTGCTACTTCAAATGGGTCAATACCTAACATTTCAGATACTGCATTTACTTCTGGTTTAATAGGTATTTTTTCTTCGTCTAATCTCATACCTACTGAAGCTTTATTAGCCATTTCATTTAAAGCATTAGCTATTCCACCACGTGTAGGGTCTTTCATAGCTGTTATTGTTCCAACTTTTTTAGCTGCTTCAACCATACTCCATACTGGTGCTACATCTGATTTAAGCTCTGTATCATATCCAAATCCTTCCCGTTTAGACATGATAGCCATTCCATGATCTCCAACACTACCAGTGATTATTACTTTATCTCCTACTTCTAGACCAGAATCAGTTACAACTTCATCTTTTCTACCAATTCCTATTCCTGCAGTAGTTATGATAATATTATCTAGTTTATCACTGTCAATTACTTTTGTATCTCCTGTAATTATTGCAGCTCCTACTTCTTCACATGTAGCATTCATGGATTTTATGATTTTCTCTAAATCTGATTGTTCGAATCCTTCACTTATAACCATAGCATTATTTAATGATACTGGTTTAACTCCCATTACTGAAACATCATTTAATGTACCTGCAGCTGATATTCTTCCTATATCTCCTCCTGGGAAAAATATTGGGTCTACTGTATGACTGTCTATTGTTGTTACAACTACGTGCTCGTCATCAATTGGTATGGTCGCACTATCGTCTAATGCTTCTAGACCAATACCCCCGTTTACACTGGTTTTTGAAATATTACCTAAAATAATATCAGATATCATATCTTGCATTACTTCTCCACCAGCTCCATGAACCATGTTTATCTTATCGTCATTGTATGCCATTATTAACTCCTTCTCATTAGTATTAAAAAAAAATATTATTATTTATTATATAATTTGTTAATTTTTTTATTTTATTATATTATATATTTATCACTGCAATATTTAATAAAATTATAGCAGAAATGTTAAAAAAGAGAAGTTATTTTATTTTGAATAAAAAATGATATTATTTACTTGATAAATAAATATAAATATAATTGAAATAATATATTATAATATTATTGTAAAAATAGTATAGTATAATAATACTAGTATTATCTTAAAAAAATAATAGAACAGGAAACAATTCTATTTATAAAGACATGATTATTTATTAATCATGAAAATAAGGATAATAATAATTCATAAGTAATGAATTATCTATAAATACAAATTTTTTTACTATCATTAATACGTTTAAGTTAAATGATCATTATAGAGGATTGCTTAATTTATAAGATAATATACTTAGTAAATAAAAGTATAAATCTAAATTAAATTTGAGGTGAAATATATGGCAATATGGCAAGGAAGCTCCCTAAGAAGACCATCAGGAGCAAGATCAAGAAGAAACAAAAACAAAAGAAATGCTGAATTCGGAAGAAGTGCAGCAAACACAAGAATTGGAGACGAAGTTAAAAAAGAAATAGTAGCAAGAGGAAACTGTACAAAAACAAGAGCTACTGTTGCAAACAGAATCAATGTTATTGATCCTAAAGATAACTCCAGTAAAAATGTTGAAATACTAACTGTACTTGAAAATAGTGCTAACAGCCACTTTGTAAGAAGAAACATCATCACAAAAGGTGCAATAGTTGAAACAGAACTTGGTAAAGTAAGAATCACATCAAGACCAGGTCAAAAAGGAATAGTTAACGGTGTATTAATCGAATGAGTATTCCAACAAAAATCGAAGAGCAGGTTACGGAGCTACTGAGCTCCATAAACCAAAACCTTCCATCAGACATGGAACTTGAATTGGAAGGCTATTATGACAGAGGCTTTTTCGTAACTAAAAAACGGTATGCTGTCATTAACGATGGCGTTATTACTGTTAAAGGCTTAGAATTAGTTCGTAGAGACTGGGCGCCGGTTGCTAAGAAAACACAAGAGAATGTATTAGAAGCTATACTCAAAGATGCTTCACCTAAAAAAGCAAAAAAGATAGTGAAAAATATCATTGATAAATTAAACAAAGGTGAAGTTGAAAACGAAGATCTTGTGATACATACTAAATTAACTAAAAAACCAGAAAATTATAAACAAATAGCTCCTCATGTAATAGCTGCAGAAAAACTACGTTTACATGGACAGAAAGTTACAAGTGGTTCAATAATTAGGTATATTATTACAAAAGGCAAAGGACCTATCAGTAAACGTGCTGAACCTGTAGAATACATTGAAGATAAAGAGTATGACCCTGAGTATTACATTCAAAATCAGGTTTTACCAGCAACATTACGTATTCTTGAAGCTATAGGTTATTCTGAAGAACAGATAATGAATAATGAAAAACAAACAAGTTTAGATAGCTTCTTTTAAATTATAAAATACTAACCTTTTTTTTTATCAGAAATTTTCTATTTTTAATATTTGAATTACATCTAGTTTTAGTAATTTCCACGTCTAATAATCATTATTATTAATACTATTCCCAGCATTGCACTGAATACAAATCCTACAAATCCTAAAAATGGATAACCCATTATTAAGATACCTTTATTTGTTTGCATAATCAATGATGAACCAACAAGTAATGCTGCTGTTATTATTGCTAATACTAATTCATTCACCATCCTGGATAACATGGTCATTAATTTTTCTAATTCAGCGTATTCTAAGGATAATTTTAATTTTCCATCTTCTAATACATTTAATAGATTTAATAATGAATTAGGTATTTTTTTTGTTAAATTTTGTGTGTCGATGTAATATTCTAATGTTTTCCTAGACAAATTTTCCGGTTTAAGATTATCTATTAGCATCCTCTTTGCATATGGTTTTAATATTTCCGTTGTGTTAAAACCTGGATCTAATGATCTGCCTACATCATCAACCATTGTTATTGTTCTTATTACCATCATCATATCTCTTGGTAATACTAAGTTATATTTACGTAGGATATGACTTTGTGCCAAGTCTTTTAATACTCCAGTAATATCATTAAACTGTACACCATAATATTTATCTAATATTTGTATAATTTCATTTTCAATATCCTTTAGATATTTTCTATCCTTGATTATGTCCATGTAATATAATTGTTTGGTTAGTAATTTTGCATCTCCATCTGAGACTAGTATAAATAATTTAGCTAAATCATCTCGTAAATCCCTATCTAAATGACCCATCATGCCGAAATCTACAAATGCTACAGTATCCTTATTTAATACGAATATGTTTCCGGGATGAGGGTCTGCATGATAAAATCCATAAACTAGAATTTGTTTAATAAAAGAATCAGCACCCATTAATGCTATTTTTTCATTATTATATGTGCCTTTTGGTGCTTCTAATACTTTATTGAGACTAACACCGTCAAGGTATTCCATTACCAATACTTTATCAGTACAGTATTCAAGATAGATTTTAGGTACATATACTTCATCATTCTTTAATAACTCTTTAAGATGCACTGCATTCATTGCTTCAAACTTATAATCTAATTCTTTTCTTATATCTTTCTCGAATACTTCAACCATTCCTGGAAGATTATATGATTTGGTAATTGCTAAATTACTGTTAAGAGTATTTGCTATTAGTTTCATTATCCTAATATCACTATTTACAGTGTTCTGAATATTAGGATGTTGAACTTTTATAGCAACTTGCTTATTATTCAAGTATGCTGTATGTACTTGACCAATACTTGCTGATGCTATTGGTTTTTCACTAAATTCATCAAAAATATCCTCTAATGGTTTTGAAAACTCAGATTCTATACTTTCTTTGACTTTTTCAAAATCATCTACGGGAGCTGATTCTTGTAAATTAGATAATTCATCAGCTAACTCAAAACCAATTAACTCTGGATATGTACTTAATGTTTGACCTAATTTTATGAATGTTGTTCCTAAATCTTGTAAAACTAGTCTAATACGAGTATTCATATCTATAGGTGTATCCTGAGGAGGAAAGAATTTCTCTACAGGCAGATATTTGATGTCTTTATCAGTTAAATGCTGAGCAATACCTTCAAATCCATATTTTGCAAGAACTTTTATAATTTCATTCATTCTTGAAAGATCTTGTTTACTATCCCAGAGTTTCATACTTTATCTTTATTAAGTTGAATATTTATAAAAATTTCTTAAATTAATATCATAATTAAAAATTTAAAAAAAAATAGAAGGAGATTAAGTACTGAAATTAAATTCCCATATATTGTATTAAAACCATTGCAATAACAGCTGCAATGATTAAAATTAAGATTACAATTAATATTGTAACTACCTTACTGGATAAACTGTTTACGTTATCATCTAAATCTAAATCAAAATCGTCTTCGTCAAAGTTTTTATTGAATTTTGATTCTATGGATTCTTTCTGTTCTTTTGGTTTTTCATCTTTTTTAGTTGATTTTTCTTTTATAGATTCTTTAATTGAATTAGCATCTTTTTTAGTTGATTTTTCTTTTATAGATTGTTTAATAGAACCAGCATCTTTTGTTTCTAGTTCTTTTTTATCAGGAAGTTTATCATCATCATCTGATTCTAATAATGCTTCTAAATCATCGTATTTATGTTCTTTAGGTTTTTCCTTAGATTCCTCTTTAGATTCTTTCTCAGGTTCTTTTTTAGGCTCTTCTTTAGGCTCCTCTTTAGGTTCTTCTTTAGGTTGTTCTTTAGGTTCCTCTTTAGGTTCCTCTTTAGGTTCCTCTTTAGGTTTTTCTTCCTCTTCAACGATAGGTGTTTCTATGATTTCATCTTCAAAGATATCAGATACTACATCTCCATCATCAAATACTATATCATCTAAAACTACTTCTTCATCAACGTCTGAAACTACTTCTTCTACATCATCATTGGTTTCTAGAAGTTTTTCAAGATCATCATCTGATTGTACTTGAGTTTCTTGTTTTGAATCAGATTCCTCAGATTTTGGAGTATCTTCTTCTTTTTCGGGTTCTATTACTGGTTCTTTAATTGGTGTTTCTTCTGTATTTGATTCAGCAACTTCTTCCACTGGTGCTACTTCTTCAAAGTCATCAAATTCATCAAGTATCAATGTATCATCAATTGGTGCTTCTTCCCAGATAACGTTATCATCATCAGATTCTTCAACATTTAAATCTAGAAGTTCATCAAATTCATCTTTAACTTTTTTTGGTGTTTCTTTAACTGTTTTTGTCTGTGTATTTTCTGCTTCGTCTTGTTTTTCTACAGGAGTTCCACATTTAAAACAAAAATTATCATTTTCACTAAGTTCTGTTCCACATTTTCTACAAAACATTTTTTATTTGCTCCCTTAATTTTGTCATTTAAAAATTATATGATTTTTTAGTGAAGGAATAAATCATTTTCAATTATAAAAGGTAAATTTCTCTATTATTATCCTATGAGATATAACTTTTTTTTATTAATAATAAGGTTTATGTTTTATATTATATAAAATCTAATATTCATTGATTTTAATATTTAAAATAGTTACTTAAAACAAAAATAGGAATAAATGAGATTGTATCAGTTTATTAAAAAAAAGAATAAAGGTTAGGTATATTTTTTCTGATTAATATCTATCCGATTATTCTTAAATTATCTGCTAATATTCTAGGAGTTATACATGAGCCTAGTTGACGTGTTTCACCTTCAACAGCAACAGCATTTTTCATTATGTCAAATATATTTCCTGAAATCATTGCCTTCTTAATAGGATTGTCTATTGAACCATCTTTTATTTCAAATGCATTTAGTGCTTCTACTGAAAAATCACCTGTAATTGGGTTTGTAGTGTGTGCTCCCATTACACTATCTACAATAACTCCTCTTTGTATGTCTTCTAATGGTGTTGATTCTTTAAAGTCTAGTTTAAGATTTGTAAATCCTACTGATGGAACAGAGCTGTATCCTGAACGTGCGGCATTTGCTGTGGTTGTAACATCATCTTCATCTTTTCTTGCATGATATGTATCATAGATAAAGTTTTCTAGTATTCCATCTTGAATTAGTATTGTTTTTTCTGTTGGTGTTCCTTCATCATCAAATAGTGAGGAGTGTAATGCTTCTGGAATTGTTCCATCATCAATTAATGTGAAATTTTCGGAAGCTACTTGTTCTCCTAAACTATTTGAGAATTTTGATCGTCCTCTTTGTTTATTTTCACTATTTAATGCTGAGAAGAATGTATTTAATAATGATACTGCTGCAGTATGATTTAATACTACTGGTGTATCCCTTGTTTCTGTTGGTTTTGCATTTCTTGAATCTAGTGCTAGTTGAGTTGCTTTATTTGCTACCATTTCTAAGTCAAGATTCTTATTATGACTTACATCATAATAGTATGCGCTAGATACTACATCATTATCTTCTACATTTACAGATATTGATGCACCACAGGATGTTGTTTCTTCAGATACATCTACGCCATTAGAATTTATTATCCTTACTTCACTTCTTCCTACACCATATCCCCCAGCTGTTGGATTACATCCTTTTTCTTGTGTTAATTCTATTAGAGTCTTGGAATAATCTATCGCTTCTTCTAAATCTATATTTTCTAATTTTTTATCATATAATCCTTCTACCTTAGGATAATTATTAGTGCATTCAATTATTCCTAAATTTTCATCCCTATTGTTTATTTTTATATTATTTATTGCTTGATTTATTGTTTCATCTATTCTGTTTAGGTTAGTTGTTGATGCAAATCCTTGTTTTTGGTCTTTAATTACTCTGATACCTAATCCAATTATATTTTCTTCTTTTGCATGATTTATTTTATCATTTAATATATCTACATCAGTAGATTCTTCTCGTTCCATGTATACTTCTACATGGTCTACTTTATCTGATAATTTTTTTAGTATACTCTCTGGTAATTGATCCATGTTATCAACTCTAATTAGTCATCCATTTTAGAATATCTGTATGCTATATTACAAGTTCCTTCTTTACTTACCATACATGCCCCTATAGGGTGTAATGGGTTGCATTCCCCACGGAATAATTTACAATCCTCTGGTCTTGCCATACCTCTGAGAATTGGTCCACAAATACATCCTTTTGGTACATTTTCTGAATCTGGAAGATCCATATCATATTTTACCCTTGCATTATGGTCATCAAATTCCTTTTTAAGGTCGTATACTGAGTTTGGTATTACTGGGAATCCTCTCCATTCTTTAGAAGTTAATCTAAATACTTGATCCATTGCTTCTTGTGCTTTTATATTTCCTTCTTCTCTTACAGCACGTTTATATTCATTTTGAATTCTTGGAGTACCTTCTTTTTTCTGTTTTAATATTAAATATATAGCATATAATATGTCAAGTGGATTAAATCCTGCTACTGCCTGTGGTATTCCATATTTTTCAGATAAGAATTCTAATGGTTTAGTACCTATTACTGTACATACGTGTCCTGGTTCTATTAGACCATCTAGTTTAACCTCGTCATGTACTAGGAAATCTAGTGTTGGTGGTATTAATCTGTGACATGATAATACTGAAAAGTTTTCTGGAGGATTACTTAGTAATTCATTTGCTGTTGTTGGTGCAGTTGTTTCAAATCCTGCTGCCATGAATACTACATCATTATCTATTTCTTTTGCTAATTCCACAGCATTACCAATACCATATACTATTCTTACATCTCCACCTTCTGATTTTACATCAGCTAAAGATTTTTCAGTACCTGGTACTCTTAGCATATCTCCAAATATGGTTACAGTGACTCCTTGTTCTGCTAATGCTACACATTCATCTATTTCCTGAGCAGGAACTACACATACTGGACATCCAGGTCCTGCTACGATTTGAACTTCAGGAGGTAACATTGAACGTATACCATTGTACATTATTGTATGTTCATGTGATCCACATACGTGCATAATCTTCATTGGTTGTTTTACTTCATCAATTTTTTTTAGTATATCTCTTGTCAAATTTTTCATGTTATAACTCCTCATTCCCTTATTGTGAAAAAATTATTAAACTTAATCTAAAATTAATTTATTTTATTATTTACTAATGAATAATATTATAAAAATTAAAATATTTAAAATATTATATATTAAGAGGCATATTAAAGAATAAATAAATAAGTGTAATATAAGTTTATCTTAACATAGTACCAAATAGTATTAAATACATAATATACTAAAAAAATAAGAGGTGAAATAATGCTAGTAAGTGTTGTGGGATTAGGAGTTGAAGGACAAAAAGCAACGATATCACTATTAAAGAGAGGATATTCTGTTTATTCATCAGATATAAATAAAAATATTGATTTAAAACTCTTAAAAGAAACTCCATTAACTAATACAGATAAACTAGATTTAGAAATTGGTAGTCATAATCTTGATAAGATATATAAAGCAGATGCTGTTTCAGTAAGTCCTAGCCTATTTAATAAAGAAATATGTAAAAATGTGATTGACAGAGGCATATTCATCTCAGATATTTTAACAAAACATAAAGATATTAAAACAATAGCAGTTACTGGAACAAATGGAAAGACAACAACAAGCCACATGATATACCATATACTTAAAAATCAGGGCTATAAAGTAGTCATTGGTGGTAATGGTGGTGGCGGTTTTTCAGGATATAATGATTTACTATTAGAAGCTAATGAAAATGAATATGATTACATGGTTATAGAAGTATGTGATATGACACTAGCCTTCTGTAATTACGTGTTTGATATAGATATGGTTGTTGTAACGAATATTGGCTGTGACCATATGAATGTACATGGTACTATTGAACATTACACAGAGGAAGTAGGTGAATTTATAAAAAATAAACCTGCAATACTAAATTGGAATGATGAAAACCTTATGAAGATTAAAGGTGAAAGCAGTGAACCCCTCTTCTTTGATACATACAATCATCCATTAAATTTATTTGGTAAATTCAACCTACAAAATGCTGAAGCTGCGAGAGTTGCCTGTAATAAGTTAGGTATTGATAATGAAAAAATTATTGATGCTCTAGAATCATTTGAATCTGTGGAAGGCCGTACTATTAAAATTAAATATAAAAGTAATGAAATTGTATCTGGAAAAACAGATAATGTCGATGCTTTAAAAGCAGTTCTTGAAGAAGAACGCTTTGATATTCTAATCATTGGTACTCCTAGAAAGAATGAAAGTTGTAGATATCAGATACTTGATTATATTAAAGATTATTCACCAGATACATTAATTATATTCCCAGGACTTGAAGATACTACTTATGAATATGGACAGTACTTAAATAATCTAGGATATACTCATGATGTTCTAGTGATTAAAAAAATTAAAGATATTATTAAATACATAGAAAGTAAAAAAGAAACTAAAATATTCATTGGTGGAAACGGACAAGAGAAAATTACTGAAATTACTAACTTGTTAAAGAATTAAACACCTACTCTTCCTTCTTATTTTTATTCAAAATCATACCGTTCATATCAAAGAGTAATATTATGAATAGAACGGAAAATAATATTATTAATTGAAATAAAAGAAAAATAATATTAATAATAACCAATAAAATAGAAGTATATAATCTTATAGATATAAATAATATTATAAAACTATTTTCTTTAAAGAGATTACTTTAATTTATACTTATAAAATTTAAGGGAGGTTAATCAATAACATGGTAAAATTATCTAATCCATATTTACTTATCGGAATACTATTACTTACTGTCATAGCATCAGGATTATTATGTAATATTGTAACTGCTGATGTGAATGATACAAGTAGTATTATGTTTGAAAATGGAACTACTGTTGTTTCAGGGGATCTTCTGATTAATAGGGAAACCATGAGAAAAGAACCTTTAACTGCATTTCCAAATAACATATTAAGACCACTGAAAAATAGAGACTTTACAACAGTGTATATATCTTTAATAACCGGATCAGCACCTAAGGATGTTATAAAAAACAATTCATATATTACAGCTGATGGCCATATTTCTAGTAAACTAGAAGGTCCAGGTACAGTAATCATGGATTCAAACGGTAAAATATCTGTTCAACCAGCTAAATCAA
This sequence comes from uncultured Methanobacteriaceae archaeon, assembly GCA_902782945.1. GTDB lineage: Archaea > Methanobacteriota > Methanobacteria > Methanobacteriales > Methanobacteriaceae > Methanosphaera > Methanosphaera massiliense. Next base: position 15,280 of record CACZOU010000059.1, on the reverse strand, counting down.
TGGTATGGGGATATAAATTACCATATACTGTTGCTGTTAAAGATGGAGACTCCATTAGATTAGTAGAAAACAACACAACCGTAAAAACTGTGAAAGGTAGTGAAATTAATAAGGACAATGTTCCATCATACTTTGTAAATACAACAGCAATGAGATCATGGTTCAATAGTTCTAAAGATGGAGATAACATTACTGTAGATTACTATCTAGGTAACTTTAATGATAAACGTGCACCAGTTTACGGTAGAGAAAATATAATCAAAGATTTCGGTAATTCCACCTTTGCTTATATGAGAAATTATACCTCTGGAGCTCCAGTTCTTGTATATGAACACAATGCTTCTGAAGTAGAAGTAAGTAACGGTCACAGTACTGTAGAATATTTATCAGGATACCCTACAGAAATTAGAGCATCTAATGCAAAAGAATTTGCAGATGGTTGGAATAATACAATTGTCCCACCACATAGCTCAGCACACGGAAAAGAAAATGTTACATTTACTGCTATAGCTGAGTCTGAAGCAGCATCTGGAAGTGCAACTCACGGAGTATGTCCTCCAGGAAGATCACTCAGACAAGCAATAATGGCATTAGGAAACCCACTACCAGTAGGTATGTCTACAGGTGACGAAGCTATATTATATGAATACAGACCAACAATTGACGTATCTGTTTCAAACAATGGTGACTATCCTATTAAAATAGTAATGTGGACCGAAGGTTCAAGTGGAGATACTCAAATATACACTAAAATCTACGAACTCAGAGACAACGCTACCTATGTAAATAGCACTAATAGTACTAACAGTACAAATAGTTCTGAGTAAAAAAAAAAGAATAATACACATAACCTCCCAATTTTTTTTACTTTTTCTAAATTATTCTAAAAAAATAAATTTATAATATCATCATGAAAAAATAACTAATTAGAGATGATAATATGGATGCCATAATAACCGCAGCTGGTAAAAATTCTAGAATGATTGATGATTTTAAACAAAGGAATAAAAAACCCATACACAAATTAAAATTAGAAATTAATAATAAACCTATTCTCATACATACAATTGAAAAAGTAGTTAATGCAGATATAAACAATATCACTATTGCATTAGGACACCATAAAGATGAAATATATTCATTACTCAAAGAGTATGACTTACTGGATACTGTGAATATAAAAATTAATGAAGATGTTAATGTTGGATTATCTAAAACTATTGAAAATTGTATTAAAGATAATTTAGATGAATATTATTTATTTACTGCTGCAGATCAGCCAACAATATCCACTGAAACTATTAACAACATGATAAACACTCTCAAAAATGCACCTAATCCTAAAAATACTATTAGTGTATTGGCTAGAAGAAAAATTGGTAAATTAGATAGTGCTGAGGGACTAGGTATGCCCTTCTGTTGTTACGGTAACTTATTATACAAATATTTAGCTAATGAAGATGGAAATCTTAATCCAATATTACGTAAAATGATTAAAAATAATGTCGAATTTTATGGTACTCCTTCCAGAAATGAGCTTGAATTAAAAAATATTAATCATTATGCTGAATATGAATATATTAAAGAAAAATTAGAAAAATAAAAAAAAATGGAATTAGTATTTAAATCTCATTCATTGCATTTACATAATCACTTATTGCCTTTGCATCATCCAGGGTTAATCCTATTACTAATTCATCAGGTTCTAATTTACCATCATTTCTTGAACCCATACATCCAAAGGATATATTTGGTCTGTTATTATGGGACGGTATTATTACTGCTTCAGAACATAATGCCTGTGTTCCTGCAAAATCTGCATTTATACGATTACCTGTTGCTTTACGATATGTGGTTGTAAATTCATATGCTTGCATTACATTACAGTATAATACTATAGCATCAACATCGAAAGGTGCATCTTCTAGTGGTGCATATCCTACTGCTTCTTTATCTGGCTCTGAATGTTCTACTTTTAATTTAACATCTTGTAAACCTAATACAGCAGCACCTACATTACAAGCCATTTCATCTAAAGTTGAGTAAAATGATCTTCCTTCCGTAGCTACTATATTAATCATTCTACAATGTCTTACTTTATCATCAAATTTTGGTAAGATTTCTGCTGCTTCATCCTTTGATTGGAATAACTTTATTGCTACTGGATTTTTTTTTATACCTAATGAAAGTTTAAGATTCTGTGATAATTCTTTATAATCTTCTGGGGTTATTGAACTCATCTCTTTATCTCCTTATTAGTTATGTAATTTATTATATTTTCTAAGTATATATTAAGTATTTACATAATTAAAGAAATATAACATAGTTAATTCAGATTAAGTACTATTCCAAGAATTAAATAAAAATAAGCAGGATAATTTGGATAAAAAAAAAGAAAAAGTAAATCTTAAAGATTCACTTAACAAAAAATACATAGTTAGTGTATGGCATCTGTTAACTCTTTGATTTTCTTATAAGCATCATCGGTTTCTTCAACAACAGTACCTGTGATAATAATATCTGCACCTGCATCCCTTACTTCACGTGCATCTTCTGCTGTTCTTATTCCACCACCGACAATAACCATTAAATTAGTTGCCTTTTTCACTTTCATTATAAAATCAAGAGGTATATGTGAATCTGCACCAGACCCGGCTTCAAGGTAAATAACCCTCATCCCCAGAAATTCAGCTGCTAATGCATAAGCTACTGCTAAGTCTGATTTGTTACGTGGTACTGGTTTAGCATCTCCTACCCATCCAACAGTTCCTCCAGGTTCTATTATAAGATATCCCATAGGTATTGTTTCAATACCCATTTTTTTAACTGCTGGTGCTGAGAGTGCTTGAGCTCCAGTGAGCCAGTAAGGATTTGTTGAATTTAATAAACTCATAAATAATAATGCATCAGCATATTTACTTACTCCACTAATATTTCCCGGGAATAAAATTATTGGCAAATCAATATTTTCTTTTAATGATTTTACTGTTAAGTTTAATTCTTCTTGATCAGTTATTGACCCACCAACTAATATAGCATCAGTATTTGCTTCTTTAGCTTGTTTTGCAATTTCTACTGCTTCTTCAGGAGTTTGTTCGTCTGGATCAATTAAAGTTATATGTAACTTATGGTCTTCTAAAGTTTCATTTAAATATTTTTCAACATTCATAACATTTACCTACACTAATCTTTTAATAATGATTGTTACTATTACTTATCATTTTTATAGGATTTATTAATTTAGTATAGTTTTTTTAAAATGAGTTATTATTAATTAGTTAAGTTTAGAAATTATTATTTCATAAAAAAAAAGTAGTTAAGTCATTAAAAATTAAAAAAAATAAAAGTACCTTAAGTATAGTACTATATGTCTATCCTCTTGGTTCTTTTGCTTTGTATCTTAAACCTGTGTATCCACATTTTCTGCATGATTTTGCTGTAGCAGGGTTTCTAGCATTACATTTTAAACAGATTTTTATGTTAAACATTCTGTTTTCTGCTTCTTCAAATTTTGCCATTATTATTCTCCTCCTAGAAATTCATTTTGTACTTTGACAATTTCAGTACCATTTTTTGCCTCACTATAGGCTTCTAATAAATTCTCATTAAGTGTGATGAAATGAGGTCCCCATTTAAATGAATTCATTAAATCACGAGCTTCATCTTTATAACCTACAATGTATAAAGTAGCACTTAATGCTTCAGCAGTTGATAGTATACATGGTTTTCCATAGTTAACAGGATTTGCTGCTACTAAAAATGGAAGTAACCTATGATTCTTCTTAGATTTAAAATTAAATGATGATTTCTTTAATTTTTTCCAAGAGCAATCTAATGCTGATAATCCATACTTTGTAATTTTATCCCTATCTTCTCGAGATACTGCTTTATTAGCCTCCGCATCTAAAACTATTGCATTATATGGTATTTTACGCATGTTATGTGTGATTGATACCTTATTTTGCTTTTCTAATTTTATTGAAGTGCACCTTTTTGGATCGCACTCTCGTGAATGATAAATTACAATTCTTGTCATGTTAAACTTAAATAATTTTTTTTAATTCAAATGAATAATTCTTATAATGAAATATTATTCCATCATAAAGTAATCAGAATAATAGATTATTATTAGAATAGTATATCTTATTTATTTATCTTACATAATAAAAACATTTCTATTTTTTAGTGAAATTTATTAAGTATATATTTAGAAAGATTTATTGAAAAATATATCTAGATAACATGAATTATATATAAATATAATTATAAACCTAATAACCAAAAATGATTTAAATATATTTAAATTAAAATAATACATTACTTTACTAAATTAAGTATAGATATGAAAAAATTATATAACACTAAGAAATACTTTAAATTTTAAAACAAGGGATAAAACATGGATTTGAATTTATTTACTCTGATTGGAGAAATAGTTGTTATTTGTATTCTTGTAGTTCTTGTATTAATGATTATTACAAGTGTTTTAGGACTTATTCTTTTAAAGAACAAGAAATTAGTATTTCCAAGAATACTCTTATTTACACTTAATATTACATATCCATCATTGAAGAGTATTCTTAAATTACTTCAATTTGATGATTTAGCAATTGATAGAATTAGTATTGATTTACGTAACCGATTAAATAAAGATAAGTTTAAAGAATTAAATAGTGAAGATGTAATTGTTGTCTTACCGCATTGCCTTCGATCTACAGATTGTCCTGCTAAACTTGGAACATCCGGACTTGAATGTTTAAAATGTGGTAAATGTCCTATAGGTATATTCAAGGAAATATGTGATAAGAAGAATATGGGAGTGTACATTGTACCCGGTTCTACATTCATGAAGAATATTATAAGAAAACGAGAATTCAAAGGAGTTATCGGTGTGGCATGTCCAGTAGATCTTAATAATGCCATGACCACATTAGAAAACTATGTAACACAGGGAGTTTATTTATTAAATGATGGTTGCATCAACACTCTAGTTGATGTTGATGAAGTTATTGATTTAATAAACGTGACGAAACCCGTTACTACATACACTAAAGAAGATTTCATGTAAACGTACTTATGAAATCATTTCTATTTTTTGGTCTATTAAGAATAAAAAAATATGTTAAAATTTATTCAATTATTATACACTCACAGGAATAATACTTTAATATTAATTAAATAGAAATTATAGATATTAATAATAGAATTAATCATAGGAATCACTAAAATGGAAAAAATTGCAATAGCTGTTAGAGAAAATGGTAAAAAAGTTGAACATTTCGGCAAATGTGAATATTTTATTATATACAAATATGATGAAAAAACCCATGATATAGAATATAATAACGTCATTTACTCCTCAAAAAGTCATGATACTGATAGTGAAGAATGGGAGAAATCAGCTGATTCTATTGATGGTGTTAACATAGTTATTTGTGAAAAAATTGGATTAAAAGCTAAAGCTGAAGTCGAAAGAAGGGGTATTAAAGTTATAGAAAGTGAAGGCTTTATAGAGGATATTTTAGATGATTTTATAAATAAAGAAATTAAAAAAGATAAAGTTATTTTACCATAACTTATAACCCAATATACCCTCCTAAAATACTCTTATTTTTTATAAATTTTAACTAATATTAATAAATCAATATATTATTAGTTATATCTAATTATTACACTGTATTCGTTGAAATTAAGATTTATTTCAAGTGTAAAGTTCTTTTTTATTATTGAAACTCTGAAAATTTAATTAAATACAGGATTAACGGATTTTTTCATTTAAAAAATTTTAATATAACCTACATATTTTCTATAGATTCATTAAAATTAAAAATGATAGACTGGAATTTAAACGAATTTTAATAAAAGATAAGCAAATATTAACTATGATAATAATAAAAATAAAGAACAAGATTAAAAAGAGATTTTAAATAAAATTTAATGGATTTTCCATAAATTATATTTTAATAGGAAAAGGGAGAGTTAATATTTATGGAGCTAAATGATAACTGGTATACGTTATATGAGGCATTGTATGGTACTAACTTTAACAGGTTAATGACAGTTGGTACACCTACAGAGGGATATGAAAATTATCCATTATCAACAATCGATGATATACGTGAACTCATTGAAGAGTATTACCCTAAAAATGAATTTTACATATCATTATATGATTTTAATTCTAAAGACCCTGTTATTTCATGGGATAGGTTAGATAATGCTAAATATGAAAAATATGCAAAAAAAGATTGTATTTTATTTAGATTTAAACAAAATACAGATATTATAAGAGAAGAAATTGTTGACTTAACCGAAATAGAACAATTCATGTTCATAAGACGTTCAATAAACTTAGGAAATAACAAATCAATGATTAAAGACATGAAAAATGTATCTGAAAGTATTGAAAAACTATTTAACATAAAACCATTAGCAATATTTAATGGTTACTCTGAAGGTTATTTATACATATTTACCGATGAATTAAAACTAAAAAATCCAACAATTACCTTTTATTACTTCTATAAATTCATAGAAAACTATGCAGATACTGTAACACTAAAATACTTAAATATAGATCCATTTTCACAAATTGTCACAATGCCTGGAAGTGAAAATAATTATTCTAGGTTATATGCAAAACCATTTGATATAACAGCTAGTTATCCAGCCATAATCAAAAATAGTGAAAATAATATCTTAGAATCAATTGATTTAGGTAAAAATCAGGATACTCATGCATTAGAATCATTATTAAAAACTGTTGATGATGAAATAAGTAAAAGAAAATCAGAGGGAAATACAAATGCATGGAATTATGATTTAGATAAATTATTTAATGAAAGACGTGAATAATTCTGAGTATATTCTAAACTTTCCCTTCATTGATTTTTTAAATACTAATTCTAATATTATAAAATAAACTTCTATTTAATTATTCTAATTTTGTTTAAACATACTACTTATTCTTGTTAATTAAATTTAACTATTTATTTTTAGTTACTAATTAAATTGATTTAAAATCCTACGAAAAAAATACATATTAAATAGAATTTAACAAAATAATTTTAACTTAAAATGAATATAAGACAAGAGTATCTATAATTAAATATTTTACAGTTATATAAAGTTAAAAATAGAGTTAAAAAGACGAATTTACATTAATTATTAAAATAAATTAAGAATAAGTATCTATTTTACAAAATAAGAATAAAAAACGAATTTAATTTATTTGATTTCAATAAACTCAATTACTATTTATTTAAATAATTATTTATAACACCAATTACAAAATAATATTAATTATACTTATTATACTAGTTATTTTAAGATTTAAATAAAATAAATTGGTGAAAATGAAAAGAATTTTGTATATTGATTATTTAAAAACTCTTGCTATTTTTGGTGTCATTGCAATACATCTAAGTTCGAAATATATAACACACTATACTCTAAATTCTAGTTTATGGTTTAGTGGACTGTTTGTTGAATCAATGTTCCGATTTAGTATAATTTTATTTGTCATGGCTTCAGGTATTCTACTTATAAAAAAAAATCAGACAATAGACGATATTCCACGACGTTTAAAAAGAATAGGTATACCATTTATAGGATGGTTTCTGATATACTTTATTATTAAAATGTCCATGAAGTATTCATTAACTTATATTATTTCAAATATTTTTAATCTATTAATTATATCAATTCTTGACCCTACTATACTAACTGTAGAATTTTGGTTCATCTATATGCTTATTGGATTATATCTTGCTTCACCAATAATATGCTCATGGATTAGAAATGCAGAAATACGTGAAATTGAGTATTTTTTAGTAATTTGGCTTATAACAATATTTATAAAAATGTTACCTTATAATGATAATATTATTATATATATGAATATGTTCTTTGGATACGTAGGATATTTTATTCTAGGATACTACTTAATTAATAAAGATTCAGAATTACTAAAAAGTCGTAAATTTGGTGCTGTATTATATATCATAGGCACTCTTATGACATTTATGGGAGTTATAGCTGCAAGTAATTTTATAGGAGAACTTGAATTAACATTCATGCCTCTTGGTGATCTTACTATTAATGCTTGTCTTCAAGCAGTGGGTATGTTCTTAATTATAAAAAATACTGATTTTAGTATTATATGGGGAAAATATAGTGATAAGATTAATAGAAAAATTACATTAATTAGTAATTTAACACTGGGAATCTATCTTACAAATGTATTACTTATTAATGCTTTAGATAAAATAGGAATTTATGACATTAGTATTAGTCCCTTTATCAATATTCCAATACTTACTGTAATTGTAGTATTTATGTTAATGATTATTCTTCTAATTATGTATAGAATACCCTATGTTAATAAATTAACAGGAATAGCATAAACCTCCCCCATTTCTATTTTATTAAAAAATTTATTATTCGGATTATTTTTTAAAATTATTTTCAGTAACTTTATATTATATAAAAAATATAATATTAAAATAAGATATAGACTAGGTCTATGGTGATTTATAATCTAACAAATAAGAGATTATTATAAAAGAATATGACCTTAATGGTTATGCGTATCTAAATTCTTTTATAAAAAACAACGATTTTTGTTTTATTTACCATATGAGACCTGACGGAATATTTCAAATTAATAGATTTAAAATTTTTATTTAACACGGCAATGGGTAATTAAATTTACTAAAATAATAACCACCACAAATAACAGGTTACAAATCATTATTTTAACATTTTTCAATCATATTATATGATAAAATGCTGTAAAATAATTAAAAAAACTAAGAAATAATTTACATAAAAATATAGGAGAAAAGATATAATGGCAAAAGCAAGAAGACGAGTACGTGATACATGGAAAGAAAAAATTTGGTATGAAATATTAGCACCACAAGAATTTGATGAAGCAAGTCTTGGAACAAGCCCTGCAAGAGAACCAGAAATGCTTGTAGGTCGTAAAATTGAAACATCTATGCGTGAAATTACAGGTGACTTCAGTAGACAATACGTAAAATTATTCTTTGAAGTAGACCACGTAAGTGGAGAAGTAGCTCACACAATATTTACAGGACACAAAGTAACAACAGATTACGTACGTAGTATGATTAGAAGAGGAACCAGTCGTATCGACTCAATAACTGATGCAACTACAAAAGACGGTAAAAAAATCAATGTACACATGTTAGCAATAACTGTAAAAAGAGCAAAAGCTTCACAACAAAAACTCATCAGAGAAACTATGAGAAACATGGTTTTAGAAAGTGCAGCTGAGAAAAATCTTGATGAACTTGTAAAAGAAATAATATCAGGTAAATTTGCTTCTAACATTTACCATGAAGCTAAAAAAATATACCCACTTAAAAAAGTAGAAACCATCAAAACAAGAGTATTCTAGATAAGTATTCTTTAATTTTAAATTATTTAAATAGGGAATTTATTACTAACCACCCATTCTTATTTTTTTTTTAATAATTAAACAAAATATATTATATTAATAAAATACAAAAATTATACTATGATACAATTAATATTTTTAATAATTTGTGTAATTCTTGGAATCTTAGTATATTTAAGTGGAGCACTTGATTTACTAGGCTCATCTTTTGTTACAATTATTGGAATATTTATTGTAATAGCCAGAGGATTCAACTGGTTAACAATACTTTTGCTATTTCTTATTTTAGGTTCAGCTTTTACAAGCTTCAAAAAGGATTATAAAAAACGTATTGGCTTAGTACATGAACAACGAACTATTAAAAATGTTATTTCAAACGGTATTGTTCCTGTAGTAATGGCAATATTTGGTAATTATGCTGGATTTATTGGAGCAATTTCCACAGCTACTGCTGACACATTAGCTAGTGAAATTGGAGTATTAAGTGAACCTATACTAATAACAAGCCAAGAACATGTTCAACCTGGAACTGATGGTGGAATTTCTGTTCTTGGAACAGTAGCAGGATTAATTGGAGCTTTAATAATAGGAGTTTCAGCCTATTTACTAAATGTATCTCCAGACATTACCCACAGTATTTGCATAGCAGCAATATCCGGAATGATTGGATGCTTTGCAGATAGTCTTCTTGGTGCAACATTAGAACGTAACAGGCTTTTTAACAATGAACATGTTAACTTAACTGCAACAATAATTGGAGCACTGGTTGGTATCATTATAACAATTGGAGTATGAATAATATGAAAGGAATTATTTTTGTAATAGATGGAATGGGTGATCGCCCTGTAAAAGAATTAGGTGATAAAACACCACTAGAAAATGCAAGAACTCCAGCTATGGATAAAATGGTTGAAGAAGGTATAACTGGAATAATGGACACTATCCGTCCGGGAGTACGTCCTGGTAGTGACACAGCTCACTTAACTTTACTAGGATATGACCCTTATGAAGTATATACTGGTAGAGGACCATTTGAAGCAGCAGGTGTAGATTTAGACGTTCAACCTGGTGACATAGCATTCAGATGTAACTTTGCAACAGCAGATGAAGACCTTACAATTACTGACAGAAGAGCTGGTAGAATAAGTAGTGGTACTGATAAAATAGCTGATACAATCAATCAAATGAAAATTGATGACAATGTACAAATAATATTCAAAGAATCAGACGCTCATCGTGCTGTACTTGTATTAAGAGGAAAAGGATTATCCGATCAGATTACTGATGCAGATCCTAAACATGAAGGTAACAAACCTAAAACAGTAAAACCATTAGATGATAGTGAAGAAGCAAAATACACTGCAGATGTTGTAAATCAATTTGTTAATAAATCCTACGAAATGTTAAAAGAACATCCTGTAAACCTTGAAAGAATTAAAGAAGGAAAACATCCTGCAAACATAGTACTACCAAGAGGTGTAGGAGCTGTACCAAGCGTACCATCTTTCGAAGACAAATACAACCTCAAAGGAGCATGTGTAGCAGAAACTGGTCTTATTAAAGGTATAGGTAAAATTGTTGGAATGGATGTAATTAATATACCAGGAGCAACTGGTGGAATAAATACAGATATAGACAGCGTACATAAACACATAATAGACACAGTTAAAGATGATAAATATGACTTTGTTTTAATTAATGTTGACGGAGCTGATGAAGCAGGACACGATGGAGACATCTTCGGTAAAAGAGACTTCATAGAAAAAGTAGATAACATCATGAAAGACCTTAAAGAAATTGATGATATTGTATTATTTGTTACTGCAGACCACTCCACACCAGTAAGTGTTATGGATCATACAGGAGACCCAGTACCAGTATTCATAAAAGCACCAGGATTACGTGTTGATGATATTAAAGAATATGGTGAAAGAGCTGCAGCTAAAGGAGGATTATGTCGTATCAGAGGATCAGATGTAATGTACATAATAAGAGATCTTATGAATGTAACAAAAAAATTCGGAGCATAAAAATAAGAACAACTCTTAAAAACATTACTTCTTTTCATCTTTTCTTTTTTAACATACCTAATTACAATAAAATAAATAACATTACTATTTTTCTAAAAAACTAACCAAAACACATATAATCAAAAAAAAATTCTGAAAGGGAGATATTATATTATGAGTGATATACCACGATTATTTGGAACATCAGGAATTAGAGGAGAATATCAGAAAAAAATCACACTAGAACTAGCAATGGATGTTGCTAGAGCATTAGCTAAATATATTGGTGGAAAAGGCAAAACAGTTGTAATTGGTCATGATACTAGAACCACAGGTAAAATCATAGAACATGTTATGATTGCAGGATTACTACAATCAGGATGCAATGTATTAAAACTAGGAATGGTTCCTACACCAACAGTGGGCTATGCTACACTAAAAAAACAGGCAGATGCTGGAATTATGATAACAGCATCCCATAATCCATCACAATACAATGGAATAAAACTATGGAATGCAGATGGATTAGCATATAAACAAAATCAAGAAAGAGAAATAGAAAAATTAGTCTACGAAAAAGATTTTAACATAGTTGGATGGGATGAAATTGGAGAAGAATATGATATATCATCATTTAAAGATGAATATGTTGATGATATAATAAAAGTTTCAGAAATTGACCCTAATAAACCACTGAAAGTAGTTGTAGATTGTGCAAGTGGAGCTGGATCATATTTATCTCCAAAAGCATTAAGACAGGCAGGTATGAACGTAATTACATTAAATGCACAACCTGATGGATTTTTCCCTGGACGTAATCCTGAGCCTAATAGTGATAACTTACAGGAATTAATGAAAACTGTGAAAGTATTAGGTGCAGATGTTGGTTTAGCTCATGACGGTGATGCTGACAGAATGATTGCAGTAGATGAAAAAGGTAATTTATCTGATTTTGATAAGCTTCTAACAATCATTGCAAAAGAATTTGGAGGAACAATTGTCACAACTGTTGATGCATCAGCTTGTCTAGATACTGAAATAGAGAAAATGGGTGGAAAAGTTCTCAGAACACCAGTAGGAGACGTTCACGTTGCAGAATCTATTAATGAAAATAATGGAACCTTTGGTGGAGAACCATCAGGTACATGGTTACATCCAGACTTCTGTATGTGTCCCGACGGACTTCTATCTGGACTAAGAATCGTTAGAGCTATACAAAAAAATGGTAAATTATCAGAACAATTAGATGCTATAGAAAATTATCCAACAATACGTGAAAAAATAACCTGTGATAACAATAAAAAAGCTAGTGTAATGGAAAAAGTTGAATCAGATTTCAAAAATGAATTTGATGACATTCAAGAAATACTTACAATAGATGGCGTTCGTATCAAATTTGAAGATGGTAGCTGGGTTTTAATAAGACCATCAGGAACAGAACCATACATTCGTATAACCGCTGAAGGAAAAACACAGGCACATCTTAAAGATATTGAGACAAAATCACAGAACTTCCTTAATAAGCTAATATAATACGGAAACATCAACCCTCTTTTTATCCTTTTTTCTTTTTTTAAATAATTCAAATAATAAAATATTAAAATTTATTATAAAATGAATACTAATATAATAATAATATAATAAAGAAAGGGTGAATATTAATGAAAGCTATAATATTAACAGCAGGTGAAGGAACAAGAATGCGTCCTTTGACAACAACACGACCAAAAACTATGCTAATTACAGGTGGAAAACCATTAATACAATATAATATTGAGTCACTAAGAGATGCAGGAATTAAAGATATAACCCTTGTTGTAGGATATAAAAAAGAAGTTATAGAAGAATACTTTGGTGACGGAAGTAAATTCGGTGTAAACATTAACTATGCTGTCCAGGAAGGCCAATTAGGTACAGCACATGCAATAGGAAGTGCTGAAAAATATATCGATGAAAGTTTCATAGTTCTAAATGGAGATATTATTGTAAGCTATGATCTTATAAGAAATTTAATTGAAAAATATGCTACAAGAACAAGTAATAATGTTAAATCAGTGCTCACATTAATTGAAGTTGATAATCCTTCTAATTATGGTGTTGTTTCAACAATAAATGATAAAATAGTTGAAATTGTTGAAAAACCTGCACCTGGCGAGGCTCCAAGTAATCTTGCAAATGCTGGAATTTATTTATTTAGTACAGAAATATTCGATGCTATAAGAAAAACTGAACTATCCGAACGTGGAGAATATGAGATAACAGATTCACTTAAAATAGAATTAGAAAATGGATGGGAAATACTTGGATTAATATCTCATGAACCTTGGATGGATGTTGGAAGACCATGGGAGTTGTTAAAGAGTAATCAGGACTTCCTTGAAAAAATGGAAGATGATATTGAAGGAGAAATCGAAGAAAACGTTACTATTCATGGTCCACTACACCTTGGTAAAGGAAGTATTATTAGATCAGGATGTTATATTCGAGGCCCAGTATTCATAGGAGAAAACTGTGATGTAGGCCCTAACACATATCTCAGACCATATGCTTGCTTATGTAATGACGTAGATGTTGGTAATGCTGTTGAAATTAAAAATAGTATTATTATGGATGGAACCAATGTTAATCATTTATCATATGTTGGAGATTCTGTTATTGGTGTAAACTGTAATCTTGGTGCTGGAACTAATCTTGCTAACCTACGATTTGATGATCAACATGTACGCGTTACTGTTAAAGGTAAACGTGTGGATTCCGGTCTTAGAAAATTAGGCGCTATCTTTGGTGATGGTGTGAAAACTGGTATTAATACCAGTGTTAATCCTGGTGTAAAAATAGGTAATGGCTCATTTATTAACGCAGGATGTGTTCTCTATAGAGATATTGACTCTTATTCATTAGTATCCACAAAAACTAATCTGATTGTTAAAGAAATTAAACATAAAAAAGAAGATGAAAAATAAATCAAGAAAAACTTTTTGAATCTTCCCTCTTTTTATCCTTTTTTTTAAAATATTATTTTGTAGAATTATATTCAGTTATTATTGTTGTTGTCGTGTTCCCTGTTCTGGTTGTAGTTATATTCTTATTAAGACATTCTGCAGGATTTATATTAACATATTGCACATATCCACCACTACCGCTTGTATTTTCATCAACATCTAAATATGTGGATAAATCATTTTCATTAATTGTATTTAATATCACTGTCCCATACATTGAGAATATTACTGCTATTATTGCTAATACTAGTAGAAATGTTGTTGCTGCATAGTCTCCTTTTGTATCATTTTCCAAGTAATTCTGTGGTCCTGTGAATGTCGTTATTGTGAATGGATATAGTAATTTACATCCTTTTTTTGATAATAATGATATGAATATTGATGAGGTGAATCCTATTGTTAATGGAATCATTATTATTGGATAAACTATTGTAAAAGCTATCAGGGGTATGTATATTATTAAACTGTTTCTATAATTTTCTGGTAGTATTATGCTTATTTGTGAGCCAATCACTGTAAATAATAATCCATAGTAGAAATGGGGTAGTTTTATAATATATGATATTATGCAGTATAATATTATGGATGTTAATAATTCATTTATGTTACTCATGCTTATCTACCTTGTTATGTAATAGAACGTTCTGTACATTAATAGTGTAAACCATAATGCATTAACAAGATAATGTAAAATACTTAGTTGTAGTCTGATAAATGTTATGAATACTAGTAAAGACAATAATAATAGAAGAGAATATGTGATATTCACACTTTGATATCTATTATCATTAAATCCATTTTTATCTATGATTATAAAATGGTTTAGAAATTCAGGTTCTATGACT
>CACZOU010000058.1 GCA_902782945.1 uncultured Methanobacteriaceae archaeon | reverse complement strand
ATCTTGACTGATTATATCTGCATAATTACCATTATGTGGTTGAAATCTTAGAACTGTACTTTTCTTTGGAGTTATTGGTGCTTCACTTGGTCCATGTACTCCTGTACCTTCCTCGACATACCTTGCATAATTTTTGCTTGTATATATTTTACCTTCTTTGGCTTTGATGGTATGATGCCAGCTACTCCTGAGGTCTCCTGTGTCGACTGGTGTTTTCTTGACTATAAGACTTTCTAATTCATGTGTTGTGAGGTTTATTATGTTTTTTTCTACATCTTCCATCTTCTCTGAGATGTTAATATCATTTTTGTTTACTTTGAGTTCAAGCTTCATACTAGTCTCCACTTATAGTTAGTATGTCTATTTTGGATTTGTCATCACGTATACTTTCTTTTGTGAATGGTTTCAAGTCTTCTCGGATATCGTCAGTTAGTATTTCTGTAGGTACTGTTTTAATAGTCCAATCATTAACTTTGACTAGTGGACTGTTTTTTCTGCTTTCAGCGAAGGTTACCATGTTAGCTGTTACACGTATACATATGTTTTTGATTGCTAGAGGTAAATTATCAGTATCTTGTGTTGTCTTTGTATAACTATCTATGAGTGCTGTTGCTTGTCCTATCCATTCACGGACTAGGTTTGTTAATGCTTCATCTGATTCTAATCTGAATGTTTTGACTGTTATACCTGTAACTATGATAACATCTTCGGGTTCACAATAGTATTTTACCATGTTATCACCATTTTATTTAATTATTGTTTTAGGATTAATCTTTTAAAAAGAGGAACAATTAAAGGAGGGACGAGGAAACTGTTAAAATATAATATTATTTATCTTCTTCTGTAGAATCATTTACTTTATCTTGTTGTGATTCTAATTCTTTAATTCTTTTATCAAGTTTCATTACTTCTTTACGAAGTTCTTCATATCTTTCTTGTGCAGATAATCTTGTTTCTAAGGATAATTGATTCCATGTTTTAACCATCAATAATACCTCCTATTACAGGGTTATCTATACTTTAGATGCTGCAGGTAATGCTTTTGCTTCATCTAATGTTACTTTTGCAGTTACAGCTGCATCTCTGAAGTAGTAATCACAATCCATACGAATACCATAGTAGTATTGGGTTAATTCGTATTGTGGTTGTCTGTATGGTTCAACAGTTAAATTACGGTATACTCCGTAAGCCATGTTTTGAGGTTGTGTAAGTAAACAAGATACAGTATTATCAAGTTTTCTTCCATCCTCAGCGTCAAGTCCTGGACTGTATATAAGAGGTATTTTTTTGTAGGTTAATTGATCTTTACCAGTTATGTTTACATCACCAAGAGTAGTGTTTCTTTTAGCGATGTAGTTCTGGTATGCGTCTTCTATTTCAAATGGAACATAGAAGCATAGTTTTGTTCTGTCTCTGAATTTTGAAGGTAATGAATAGATCATCTTATCAAATATTTCAGTTATACCATTAGCTATATCAATTTGTCCACCTGCAGAGTCTACTCCTTTACTTTTAAGTTGTGTTCCTGCTAATTTTAACCAGCCATCACGTCTGGTTAACATTTTGTTTGCACCAGATAAAGATGTATCAGAGAATAAGTTTACAAAGGATAAATCATGACCTATTGCTTCTCCCATCATGTCAAGGAGGGTTTGTTCGAAGAATTCTTTTTCTATGTTATCTTCTTTTTCATCATCATAGATTTCACACATTGCACGTAGTTTTCTTACGTCTAACTCGTTTGCTCCTGCATTTACTTTTGCAGCAGTTATATCTCCATTGATTTCATGTGCTGATTCTTCTGTTCCTGATTTGTACCCATCTTGTAGTACTCTTCCTTCAATTCCTACACGGTTTAATTCTTTTCTTGGTGTATTCATTAATTCAAAACTAGCATTTGCAAGTATAGGATCTTGAAGTTCTGCTGCTCTGAGGAATCTTCCTAATTGTTCAGGGTTTAGTATTGCTTTTCCACTTTCTAGGTCTGTGTACATGGATTTGAATGCTTGTTTTTCGTTATTGTTTACTATTTGGTTTAATACTTGTTGGTTATTCATTTTATATCACATCACATTATTGTTTTATTCTACCATATTTTGTTCTACCCATTGCTTTATATACTGCATTTGTGGAGCTGATACTTCCACTGTGTGTACTGTTTATGTCGGGTACATCTAATTGTTTGCTTTTGTTTGCTGTTTTGTTGTTTTGGTTATCTTCTTTTTGTGTGTTATCTGAATTGTTTGATGATTTGTCTAGGAGGGTTTGTATTTGTTTTTCTAGTGCACTTACTCTATCTTGTAATGCTGTGAAGTCCTCTTTTGAAACAGAACCATTATCTTGGTTATCTTGGGAGTTATCTTGAGGGTTATCTTCTTTTGTTGTGTCATCTGCTTTATTTGCAGTTTCTTCTTCCACTCCTTTTTTGTTTTCCTCAGTGTTTTCTGGTTTTTGTTCCTGTTCTTTCACTTCTTCTTTTTCTTCTGGTTCTTCGGATTTATTAGCAGTAACCTCTTCTTCAGTTAGGTTTAAGAAGAAGTTACCTATTTTTTTAAATACTGTTTCATTTTCCATGTTATCTTTCTCGTTTATCTGTTCATGTTTATATGCTACTTTACAGAATTTAGCACCACCTACGCAGGGTGAAGCAGTTACACTTACGGTCATAACGACAGGATTCTTAATATCTTTAATAAGTGTTTTGCTTTTTGTTGCTACATTATCAGCAAATTGTTTATTGACGGTAGTACTACTAAATCCTTTAATTTTCCCAGTGTCAAATTCTTTGATAACATTCGGATCTGTTATTCTTGTACTGAGAAACCATGTTCCTTTTGGGTATGTTCGTGTTACACCATCTAATCCTTTGATAGTTTCCTCTTCGGGTATGAGCCAACTATCTATTACACTTCCGACTTGTTTCTGGTATCCTTCTGTATTTTTTTTGTTGAATTGATGTTCATAGTCTATGATGCCATAATTGTTAAAACTGGTTGCTAGTTTTCTGACTTTGTCTTCGCTTAATACTGGTTCGCCTTGGTTGTATGTGCAGTCTGGTGTGTTTGGTATTAGTACTGGTGCTGTTAGTATTCTACTGTTTATGTTTGTTGGGATTCTGGTCATCCCCCTTCTTTTTTTTTATTCAGTTTTGTTTTTTTATGTAATATTCATCACCATTCACCGCCCAACCGACCCACCATTAAACATTGTTTATCCACTAAAAACAATCCCCCTGTATATCTCAGGGGGGTGTTCAAAAAAAAGTATTATACATTAAACATAATTATAATCATACACACTAATTACTAGTAATTGGTATAAAATCAGACTCCGTAAAACAAGTCATATCTGGAGGTGCAATCATACCAATCTCAGGAATATATGGAACAATAGTACAACGACAATTAACTACTTCCTCAGCATCACCATTCGGGTCACCAGGATACTGACAACCATTCGGAAATACATCACCTACACGTATAATCATACCATTTAATTCCACGTGTGATTCTCTTGTTCTTTCATCGTCTGTTGATATCCACTGTGTATAATCAATTAATTCATTATTTGTTATTTCATCCTGTTTAGCCATGTTATGACATTTTATTATTTCAGTCCGGGCTAGTCTTTCACTTTCATAGTTTGCTAGTTTGGTGAATTGTTCTTGTATGAGTTTTCCTATTGTTCTTGCATTTTCTCCTCTTGTTTCACTTTTGAGTAGTATGTTTTTGATTGTGCTTGTTATTCTTGACCGTGTATGTGTTGATAGTTTCATGTTATTAGTTTGTAGTAATTGTTTAACTTTTTCGGATGGTTTTCTTTCAATTAAGTGTTTTTTATCTTTATGAATTTGACTTAAGTGTTGTTTTAAATTAATGAATCCTTTAATATTTGTTACACCCATATTTTTTAAGGGTTTTTTTAAGTAGTCTATGATACTATAGTCTTCCATTTTTGTTTGAATAATTGTTTTTGGTTTACTGAATATGTCTAGTGTTAATTGTTTTTTTGTTGCAACTAGATTGACTCCTTGGATATCAATTAATTCTTTCACATCACTTGTTCCTTGATTATATGCTTGAAGCTGATAATTTAAAAGTATGTTTCTGAATTCCTCTTCATAATCATAAAGTGGTTGTATGATTAAATTAATTAGCCTATCCTTATTATGATAAAGTTGACTATTACCCCTATATGAACTTATTATTTTTTCACTTAGTTTATTATAGAATGTTTTCAAATCATTTCTACAATTATTTTCTATTGTTAAAAGCGTCTTGTATTGTTTCATTAATAAGTTCTGTTGCTTCTTTGCTGTGTCTACCTTGAGTGCCATTAGTGTTATCCTGCTCTGATTTGTTAGCTGTGTTATCTACTACACCCCCTGTATCCTCAGTGTTTAATTGTTGTGCATCATTAATGAGACTATCCCTGAGATTATCCAAGAAATTATCATTCATATTACTAAGTCCTGTATCATATCCTAAGAGTTGACTAAGAGGACTACCGTGTACGAAGTGTTCATCAAGCATAGTATCATATTCATCAGCAACAGCACCGAATGGTTTACCAAAGTATTCGATTAACTCTCTAGGAGTGATTGCACCCATATCAAATAGTTTACTAGCACGGTCAAGGTCTTTATCAGTATCACGTTTATCTATTTCATCAATACTGAATTTCCAGTCAGTGATTTCTAACTCGTTTCGTATGAGTGTATTAATAAGATTTTCATTTTCATTCTTGAGTGGTTGAATAACACTGATATTATAGATACTACTACTCTCTGTTGCTACATTACCCCCGAGTGAACCAGTAATAGCTAATCCTAACCTGTATGGTGGTACTCCATGCGCTGCTAGTATTTCATCACGGTTATCCGCACGGTACATACGGAATGATGCTTCTTTAGTATCAACGCTGAGAGGTTGTATATTTACATCAACATTTCCTTCATCACCTGCACTTGGTACTGTGATGGTTACTGCACTATGTGGGTTTTTAATTACTTCCTTGAGTTGTTGGCTTATCTTGTATTTCAGTGTTTGTGTCACATCATACTCAGGATCCTCAGGGTCCACGTCATAATCCCAGAAATCACCCGTAACAGTTACTGCAAATGTAGGCATACCATAATTCTTAAAGAATGCTGTATTATAACTACTACGACTAAGGTCTCCTGATATTACTTTTATTGCTGGTGCTATCTTTGGTAATCCGTATGTTTTTCGTTGTGGTGCATAATCTGTGAACCATATTATTTCATTTGCACGTTCATCAGCTGAAAGACTATTATATGGTGCTATTTCACCAGTCAGATAATCTACATCATATTCTGTTCCTTGTTTATCAAAATTAGTACCATACTCGATAAACCAACGATGTTTACTCCCTACAATTTGTTTAATACGACAATTATCACTATGCTTGTAGAGTTGATGAAGTGGTATATGTTTTACATCAATAATAGGACTACTACTTGTACTCTCTCTTATTATTTCTACGGCTCCACAACCAAGAGCTCTACGGTCATAATTAAGTTGATAAAGTGTCTGATTAATTGGAGTTGTGAAATTCTTCACCCACTCTGTGAGGTATTCCTTTTCAGAGGAGTTATTATCAAGATCATCATCAGCGGTGGGGATTATATTCCACCCATAACCACTACTATCCTCTGCTACTACTTCACAGCATAATTTATGAAATGTATTTACTTCTAGTAATGCTGCAAGATCATCAAAGTTATAGAGAGGTTGTTTTAGTTGAGCATAGTCAGGGTCTTCGGGGTCTAATTGTTTTGCTTGACTGTTTATATCTCGTGTACTTTTTGTTGCGTATTGATTTAGTATACTTTCTTCTATTAAATTATATTCATTATCTTTTTGTGTTACTATGAATGCATCACTATACATTTTATTCATGCACTTACTCTCCTACGTGGTTTCAGCCATCTGACAGCACTTCCTGTGAGACTGTCTACTATATCATCTCTTTCTCCTTCTGCTCCTGTGAAGCTGATGAGTTGTTGTATTATTTTCTCAGTCCATGGTGCGTCTAGGAATTTGAGTTGATGATTTTCTGCTAGTGCTTCTAGGTCAAAGCTTCTTATATTTTTAGCTGTGGTTACTTTATCTGGTTTGATATGGTATCCTCTGAGTTGTTTGATGTGTTGTAGTTTATTTATTAGTATTTTACTTGCACTTCCTGGTTCTTGTTCAATATATATTTGTACATGTTTTCCATCATGCTTAGCTGTTTTAATGAATTGTGTATATGTTTGACTAGCCGTGTATTTTCCATTATTTAGGTGTAGTACATACATATTTTCTCCATCATATCCTGTTAGAACTCCACTTGTTTCATCTCCACTTAGACCACTTCCTGCAAAGTCCCAGTAGCGTAATAGTGATAAATCTGGTGGTACTTGTGATTGTTGTATTATACATGTGGGCTTGCCTGTTACCTTGTCATAGAACCATTCTCTTTTGAATATTTCACCATCACGTGCAGTGGGTTCGCCTTGATATATACAGTTGAATAGGTAACTACCCATTGCTTTTTTCTCAGCCATGAGCCATTCGTAGTCTCGTTGTTCCTCCCAGAGTACCTCTCCTTTTTGACGGTGTAGTATATCAGTTTCTGGATTTGTGCATATTGCTTGGAGGTTTAAGTCAACCCATGTATCTCTAGGTATGCTTCCTCCTTTGTCTAGTATATTATATGCTTTTTCTGCACTGATTACTGGCTCAGATTGTTTTATTATTCCCTGAAGGTCATTCATATGTAATCTTTGTGCTATTACAATCATAATAGGGGGTAATCCATTTGTTCGTATTTCTAATCTAGTCTTAGCGGTACCTGTGAACCAGTCTTTAAGTTTTTCTTGTATAACCGGACTTTGTGCTTCTGCTACACTTTTGATAGGGTCATCAATAATAAATAATCCTGCACCAAAACCTAGTATACTACCTGCTGCACCTACAGATAACATTTGACCTGTGTAGGGTTTTGCTATGTGAAATTTGTTTTTTGCTTTACTATCCTGTGATATTCTTGGTGTTTTTTCAGTGAATTGACCATAGTAGTTTATTATGTCTTTTACTTGACCCCCTAACTCTGAAGCTAATCCTTGACTATAACTGCTTAATATCACTTTTTCATTTGGATACTTACATAAAAAATAAGATGTGAAAATATTGGAGATGAGCGTACTCTTACCATGCCTTGGCGGAACACTAAGTAAAATCTTACTAATCCTTCCCTGCTCAGCAGCATAAAGTAATCTGATAATATACTTATCAAAATAACGAGGATACCAATTACCATTATTAATAAAATAACCCCACCATGCCAGATTATCCGTAGCAGGAATATATGTAGCTGTTTTATCTTCAAATGTTAACATAGGATTACTCCTTTCGTTTCTGGTCATGTTCATATATCATATGATCAATAAATTCCATTTGCTTATCAAAGAATTCATCACTAGATTTATCTACATTATAATTAACCTGTGTAACTCTACCCTCTGATTGTACATTTGCATTTACTTCTCTTGCCTGTGTTTCAGTTGGAAGGTCATATATTAATCGAATATTCTTAATATATAAATCAAGACTAGTTGCAAGACTCTTTACTGCATGAGCCTTACTAGTAGGCTTAATCTTATCTAATGGATATTTTAATTCATCAGAAATAGCATTAATATTCTGTAAGAGATTACTTAATGCTTCTTCTTCTTGAGGTTCAATAATATCAAGGTATTGCTTTTGTCTATCAATGATTCGTTGTTCTTGTAGTAGTAATCGTTGATGGTCTATGTAATCATCATATAATCCTGCACGTTCCATCCACTTATACTTAGCACTATATCCTTGTATTGTTTTATATGAAGGGATTTTTTTATTTGGTGTAACTTCTTTATTTTTCCTTGATTTTCTCTCTGTTTCCTGTAGATATTCATGTAATTGTTTGAGTGTTCTTGCTTTTCCTAGTTGGAGAAATTCTTTGAATAAGTTGTGTGCTTTGTTGGGTTCGCCTTTTTGTCGTTCCCATGGTTGTGGTTTTTTTTGTGTCATTATTCTTTTTTTCCTCCAGTTTGTGTTTTATTTTTTATGAAAAAATATAAAGGGGGGTGAGTTTTATATTATTCTTTTTTTTAGTGTGGGTGTATGAATTTTAGTAATTCTATTATTATTTCTGCTATTACTATTACGGTTATACTTTTTATATAACTGTCAAAGTTGGCTTGTTTTTTTTCTAGTTCTTCTATTCGTATACTGTGTTCTATGAGGTCTTTTTGTGCATCTTTCATTAATTGTTTACTGTCTTGTAATTCTTTGAGTATTTGGTCGAATCGTTGTGCATTGTTTTTTTCTAGTTGTTCTAGTCTGTATTCGTGTAGTAGTATTACTCTTTCTTCTCTTTCTGAGTCTTGTATGTCTGATGGCATTTGTATCAACTGTTTTATGGTGTTATTGTTCATCATATTCTGTGATTTCTTGTTCCTGTGTTGTTATGGTAGGTTCCTTTTTTTGTGTGTAATCTTTTGAGAGATATCCTATAAGTCCTCCTAGACATAGTTCAGGTATACTTCCTATTTGGTAGTATACTCCTATGACTGCACAGGTTCCTACGAATAGTATTATTAGTATTTTATTTAGGTCGAGTTCTTGGATTGTCATCTTGTTTTTCACCTCTTTTACATATTTTTTATTAGGTTGTGGGAGGTGTACTTGTTTTCTTTCTATTATTGTTATTATAAAGGATTTAATATAATAGATGTTCTTATATTCCGTGTACAACATCCCACACACACTATGATCCGTGTTTTTATGGTGGATTTTCTAAGTACGTCTAAACTTATCAAAAAAAATCATTCTAAAAAAAAAGTTTGGGAGGTTAAGTAACGGAGATTAAACTTGAAATAAAAAGAAACAGAGCCAATGGAAAATGAGAAATAGAACCATTGACTCAATAGGAGGATATAATGTTACAATCTAATATAAGCACCTCTTTTAATGATTTCCTAGATATTAATTACTTTTTTTTAAGAGAGTGTTAAAGGAGATTGCTCCCCCGGAATATGTAATATTCAACCATCTAACCCAATACTATGACTTGGGAGGGGAGTATTATATAATAAAAAGTTCTAAAAATATACTACTTCTTATTCTTCTTCTTTGGAATTTTAATCTTAAGGATATGAAACCCCGGATATACTATATTACACACTGGAGGCGCAACAAGAACCAAGCCACACGTGGCACAATAAACTTCATCATGACTATTATCTTTTATAAATATTGTTCCTCTACATTCCGGGCAAATTCGTATCTTTTTAATATAATATTCCTTTTCTGTGCACATGTATATTTATTATGTAATAAGATTATAAAACAACCAAAAGAAAAGGAAATATCTCCTTCTAAACTAATTATAACTCCCAATCCTCGGGGATTCTGATTACTTCTTGTTCTGAGTCACCATATTCTATGACTATCTGATTATCTTCAGCGTCATAATATATGTATCCACTAGTCCATTGTTTCTTATTATCATCCCTGAATAATAGTTTTTTCTCTGTTTCAAGTTTATAAACAGTTCGAAGAAATAAGTACCTAGTGGCATATGGTACTAATTCTAAAACAGCAAAAATAATATCAGAGTCCTCCATGAACTCCTTGTATCTCTCTATTACACTAAAATACACAGTACTATCCCTCACCCATTTAAAGTTTAAAATATGGTTTATTATTGTATCTTCTCATTTACTTTTTTTTTATTTTTCGCTCTTTTTTTCTGTTTTTGTTTGTACTCCATGTATAATCCATCATAGACGGGGTTGTGTGTTGCATTGTGTGCTGCTTGTTTGTGTTTTTTTCCTTTGATGTAATGTTCCTCATTGGGTTTGTTATAGATTTTCATCGTGTTCCTCACCTGCTTCTTCCGTACTGTATAGTATTCATTAGAGATGTATTCATTTCTAATACTATTTATTTCTGTGAAATAGTTCTTCATTACATGTATCCCCTCATGCACTGTTGTATAATATTCCATCCATTCTTGTATTATTTCATCTCTGTGTTGAATTAAATCTCCTCTTTCCTTGTCAAGATTAAGTAATAATGTTATCTCTTGATATTTTGTTAAATATTGTAGTTGAGCACGTATATGATTTTTCCAGTATCCTTTTAGTTCAACTATTTTGAGTATGATGTTTATTTGGTCTGTGTAGTTCTTTATTTGCCATTCTATAAGTTCATCATATCCCTTTAGTTTCATTGTGTTTATCCCCAATATTGTTTTACTGGAAGCCATACATCCACATTGATATTATACCCCTTGCTTATCATTTGATTGGCTAATTTGATGGTGTATCATCTATCTCCTTAGTTATTTCTGATAAGAAATTTAAATTTCTTAATATTTTATTCATTTTAGCAATTGTGGATATTTCAAGATTTTTTGTATTTGTCCTATATTCATAGCATGGTTTTGTATATGTACCCTCACCATCTAGAATATATTCCTCCGGGCAATTATATAAGTCACATAATTCTTCTAAAGCATAAACTGTTAATCTTCTTTCATCTTTTTCTAGCTTTGTTATATAACTTTGATCATAATCAAGATATTCAGCTATCTGTTTTTGTGTGAAATTATTATTTTCTCGTAGTTTTTTTAGCCGATTTCCTATTGTCATATTAATCACTATTCATTCTCAATAATAAATTTTATCTCCAATATTGTTTTACTGGAAGCCATACATCCACATGGAGGTTATACTCCTTGCTTATTCTTTTAATTGGATAATTTGGAGGTGTATTATTATTTAAAAAGTAAAGAACACTTACATTGTATAACTTAGCTACTTGTTCTAATTCTTCTTCATATAATTCTCCTGTTTGTTCCCAATACTCTATTGTCTTTATATCTCTATGTAGTGCTTTACTTACTTCTTGTTGTGTGTATCTATTACACTTTCTTGCATATCTCAACCATTGAGGGTTTACTATTATTTTTTCAAGACTTACTGTAGGCGAGAAAAGTCCTATATTTTCTTGGGAATCATTGATTGTCTTATTTAATGATTTCATAGATTTTTCTGCTTCTTTTTCTCCGAAATCTACTGGAAGATTCCCCACCTTCATAGCTTCATTTTTTTCCATCCATTTAGTCATAGTATCATCTTAAAATATCATTAAAAATCTATACTTTTTTCTTTAGAATTATAGTAATAAATAGGAAACTTTTTCAAAATATCTCCCTGTGAGATTTGATTTGATGTATTTTCTCTATACATAGAAGAAATATTGGATTTCATAAATTAAAAGAAACTCCTGAACATAGTTAATTTAGAAATTAATAGGTATTCTTTTTATTATACGAGGTTTATTTTCAATGTATTTTGACGTGTCAAAATAAACATCTTTCACCGAAAATTTTCGTGTTTTTTTTTGATTATTTAAATAAATATTAATATTAATATTTGAAGAAGTATATTTAGTCATTACCCACACTATATCCTATGTATAATCTCTGGATCATCTTCATGTAGTTTACAACCATACCCGTAAACATGTTTTTTTTCCTTAGATTCAATTTCCACTTGTATTTCTTCAAGAACGTGTAATAATTTTAGGGCTTGAAGATAATCTATTTGTGTGTCAATCATATTTAACATATCTCCTATAGAGGAATGGAATGGTTGACATAATATTAATGCTTTGTAATTTAAAAGATAAGGAATATAATCACATTCTCTTATTTCATATATTACTCGTTTCTGATTTGTAGTGTATTCCTCTTCATCAGGTTCATGTAATGCTTTTACAATTAATCTATTCATTTCATCAGGGTCTAACATTTAGGTTTCCTCCTCATTCTAGTATAAGTCTAGTAACTCTAAGTTCCAGTCAATAGATTCCCAGAAATCCCTTTCCTCACGTGCTTCCTCAAAAGAATCAAAACAGCCAAAATAATAATGTTGTCCATCATTATAATAATGCACTGCCCACTTCTGATTGCATTTATTAAATGTGATGTATTTAGTATCCTCACCTGGCGGAGCATGTTTATTTCTTTTTCGTTTGATGTACTTTGTATCCCAGTCATGTTCCTCTAGGAAGTCCCTGTATTCTCTTGCTTCGTGTAGTGTTTCGAATGTTCCGAAGTATATGATTTTATTGAGTGAGGGTATTTTTTTGTAGATTTGGTATTTGTCTCCTCGAAGGGATATATACTTATCTTTATTTTTTTCTCGTTGTATTTCTACTCCCCTCCCCTCTTCTCATCATATCCTTTTTTTCTATTTTTGTTGGATTGGTAACGGTGGGAATCGAACCCACTATACATAATCAAACATATTAAATAATCAAACCTTAACTTAATCAAAGATTTAGATAATAATTGAACATTATTTTTAATTTTTCACTATATTAATTAAAATTTTTTTAATTCATTTAAAATTATTTTTCCTTTCGTTACCAGTTAATAAAATAATTAATCATCAAATGTAACAGTTATCCCACGCTCATCATTAAACTGAAGTAAACCCTGCTGATAAGCAGTATTAATTACCCTGTTACGTTGAAGTTCAACCCAGTCTAGGAATTGATTTATTTTTTTCATATCCTCCTCATCGTGTATGTCGTATAATTCAAATTCTAGTACTTCTTCGATTATTTTGTTTGAGTCTTGTATTATGTTTCGTGTTATTCTTTCGTTTAGGTCGTTGTATTGTTTCATTGTAATTGCCTCTGTCTTATTTTAGTCTAATAATCTTCATAACTTATTATAATAATAAGTTAGGAGTAAAGGAGTTAACCCCTCCTATGGAGTAAAAGAAGGAAAACACGTTATCCACAAGATAGTGAGCAGATATCAGATAGTATAACATGATCATTCATTGAAGGAAAAATATATATGAGTTCCCTTTTTTTCATAATACTATGATTATTTATAATTTATTTTTTTGGAGTTAATTCATAGAAAAGAATAAGAAAGAAAGGACTAATTGAAAAATGAATAAAAAAATAAATAGATTATCTTTTTTTTTTAATATGGTTAATTAATTGGAATTTTATTTTTATTTATGAATCTTATTCCTTTCCTACTCTAATCCAACTATAGATATATTCTCAATAATAATACAAAAGTATGTTACCTTAATTAATTAATTTAGTTATTAGAGTTAAACAAATACAAAAAATTATACTAAAGATGAAAATTTGATACACAATAACAATTTCTAATTTTAATTTCAGATTCCCATGACTCCTAACTTAAAGTAAATTATTCCTTCATATTATTCCATGTTATACCCTACTCTCTCCTGTATTTTCCTCTTATACTCCTCCCTGAATGGGTTAACTTTGATTTGAAAGCGTTCTTCTAAAGGAGTTTATAAATATAGAAAGTTAGAAAAGATTAAAAAAAACATTTAATACTTTTATAACAAACATCAAATATTCGGTGATTTGAGGAAGGAGAAAATATTAAGGAGAATACTTAAACAACCTTCCTCAATAATACCAGTGACGGTTTTAAAAACGTCACTCAAAAAAAAACAAATGAATAAATACACCTTATAAATATATAAAGGAATGAATAAAAAATGACTTGTAAAAAAATAATATTAAAAGAAAAATTAAACAAAGCATTAGAAATGACATTTGTAGCAGAAGATTTATTTAAATATATTAATAATTTAAAAGAAGAGGAGATATGTCTTGATTTTAAAGATATTGAATTCATGAGTTTATCTTTTACTCAAGAATATATTTATCAAAAAAATAAATCGTTAAAAAAAATAAAAGAAGAAAATCTTTCTAAAGACGTAGAACCTATGCTTAAATTAGTTGAAACTAGGAAAAAAAGATAATAATAAATTTAATATATTCTACATGTTATTTTTTCTGTTTTTGTATGGATAATATATTCTATATTGTTAGCAGTGTTTATGTTTTCTCCAAATATTTTTTTAGGTAAAAATACTAATTTAGATCGTCGGCTTGTTTTCGGGTCAACGTAATCATTTTTTAGTCCTTTTCTATGATTTAGTCTTGATTTTTTTATTTCATCATAGTGTTCTGGTTCGGTTTTTGAAACATATATTTTTTGGAAATCTGTATAGAAATATACATGTTCTTTTTCGTTTTCATCAGGTTCTATTTTTAATAGTTTATATATGTCAAATGGAAAAGTTGTACTGTTTGTGTGGATTATGTTTTCTTTTATTGTTCCATTTTTGGTTTTTCTTTTCTTTTTTTGTGTTATGTGTGTTATATTGTAGTTGTATATTATTTGTATTTCGTTTTCTTTTTTTTCTACTATTGGATTTATCATCATTTTTTCTTAACTCCTTTTTTTCGTCATGGAAAAAAATAATTAAAAGGGAAGTATTATATTAAAATTTTTTTTATAATACTCCCATTTTAGCCCATTTTTATATGTGGGATATCTTATAGTTAATGTAATGTTACGTAATATTAATTTAATCATTTGTAATTACTCCTTTTATTTTTTTTCAGGGTTATAATCTTTATTTTATATGAGAAACATTTTTATTTGTTCAAAACAATAATATATTATAAGGGGTTGCCCCCTTATAATTTTATTTTTATTTTTATTTCAATCGTTTTATTGATTGAAATTCTTATTGATATAGTGGTGTATATCAATAAGGTGATTAATATGGATATATTTATTATATCCATTTTTTTTCACCTCCTTTATGTTTCTATATACTAATATGCATATTCTAGTATATAAAGGTTACTATTATAAAATATTAAAATAGTAAAAAATAGTTATTAAAAAAGGGATATAAAATAGAAGACAAGAACATTAATCTTTAAACTTATCAATAGAAACTATGACAAAATAAATATAATATAATAAATTAGAAAATGCATATTTTCCACTATTTTTAGGACCTATTGAATTTAAAATACCTAAATCTTGCATACGTGATAAAAAATCAGTGAAAACATTTTTTTCTTTTTCATTTAAATATTGATTAATTTCAGATTTTTTAAAAGAAAATTGTTTATATCTACCTAATTTTAATAAAATATCTTCATAATATTCACTTTTTATTTGATTTAAAATAGGCCTAATTTGTTTATTTCCTATTTCCTTAGATGCATCAATTACTCCATAATATGCTATATCTTCATTAATTAAATTATTGTCAGCAGCCCAAAATACAGAATCTCCTATTTGTTGCATCATTAATGGTAAACCCATTACAAAAGAAGTTATTGTATCTAAAGCTTCTTCTTCTAATTTCATATTTACACTATCAAAAGAATCAATAAAAAATTCTTTAACATCATGATCATTTAAACTTTGGATTTTTTCATGGTTAAAAATTCTACCAAAGGAAGGTTCTAATCTAACTAAATTATCAAATTTTTCAGGATATCCTGCAAATAATACATATAATGGTAAATTAAATTGATTAACCTCTATACTATCTACAAAACTTTTATACCAATCAACAAATTCATTTGATTCTGATAATCCATTAATATCATCAATAATTAAAAATATTCCCTCATTTTTAGGTAAATCATTAAAAATATCCCTTAATTTATATGCGAAATTTTTTATTAAGTCTTCAACAATTTCTTCATCGGGTTTAAATATGACTTTTGTACCTTTGAATTCAATACTTTCAATTTCCCCAAATAAATTTTTTATTTTATCTTTTAAAGAGTTTCGAGGAATTTTATTTATTAAACCTTCAAATATATTAACAATTAATGAATCTAATGAATTGTTTCCTTTATTAGAAATATATATTCCAATCATATTATATTCTGTTTCAACATAATTTTTTACAAATTCTGCTAATGATGTTTTTCCCATTCCTCTTTCACCAGTTAAAAAGAAGTGTTGTGTATCTCCTTTTTTAGCTTTATTAACATATCGTAATATTTTTCTAATACTACTGTGTCTTCCTTTAAAGTTATCTGGAGTAACTGGTTTTCCTGGCTGGAAAGGACTTTCTCTATCGATATCAAATTCAAATTTAACCATTGTATTACCCTCATTTATTGTAATTTTATTCTTATTATTATTTATAATTTTTATTAATATAGATCCAAAATATCATTCATTCTTGTTTTCTAATATATACTGTGCATCTATTTCTTTTTCAAATACAGGCGTACCATAATTATTGTATTTGATTTTATACATCGTACCATCATAGATGTATATTCCTTCAACTGGTTTCTTCCAGCCCGTATTCTCTATAATGGTTCTAAGGATAATAGCGTCCTCTAACGTTTTAGTATACCCATACCTTATAGGACTCTTTACAACATAATATAATTGCCCATCATGATGGATATAACGATATTTATCAGTAATATAATAAGGTTCCGGATATCCGTTCATTTTATAGTCTAGATATACTTTAATTGCTTCATCCTTAGACTCTGTTTTATAATAGAATTTCTTATAGGGTTTCCTATTAATAAGAGTATTTCGCCGTACATACCAATACCCATTGTATTCAATAATTCCCCTCTTAACGGGTACCTTCCAGTCGTTAGCAATAAGCCAATCTCTATGGCGTACCGCTTCATCTATTGTGTTATATACTCCGTACCTTTGAAATCCTTCTAAATATCTTTTTTTGATAAAATAACGATTACCAGTTCTATAAATGTATTCTGGAAGCTTAGGATATCGTCTAGCATATTCCTTTTCAAATTCCTCTCTGTTCCAGTTATGTTTCCGAAGCCAATTTCTCATGTCTTGTGCTTCTTCTTTTGTTTTATAAGTATAATAATTCTCTTTCTTCCCATCATGAACTCTATTAATTAAGTAATAATTATTAGTATAATAGATGTTAGTCATGTCATCTATGTTACTTAATTTTTTTTCAGCATCCTTTAGTGTTGTTGCTGAGGAAAATACTTTTAATTTACCTTCTAATTTATTTACTATATAATAATTATCATTTGATTTGATTATTGTAGGCTCATTAAAAGGTATAACCCAATCATGTTTTACCAGATAATCCCTTATATCCATTGCAGTAATTTGATCTTGATAATTACCATAATATTTTCTAGCATGAAATATAGAGTAGTCTCCTCTTTTACTTGGACCAACAAGGTTAGTATAATCATAACCCCGTTTTAATTCTTGTTCTGCTTCCTCTCGTGTGTTAAATGATGAATACAGTTTTATTTTATTATTAATATTATTAACAATGTAATATTTTCCTTGTAAAAAAAGTATAGTAGGTTCATGAAAAGGTATAACCCAATCATGAGTTTGGAGGTAATCTCTTACAGCTATCGCTGTTTGCTTATCTTTAAATGAGCCGTAATAATGGTTATTACGGCTAATCTGATAATACCCTTTTCCAAAATAAATATTTCTACTCATTTGGTAGTCCTCCTATTATGCGGAGGACTTTATCAGTTGCACTTTTGCCTTCGAGTTCTTCGAAGGCCTTGTGTTGTGTATGTGTTAGGCTAAATCCAACCTGGAGGCTAGGATGGATGTTACTAACAGGGTTACCTGGATTTTTTAATCCTTTTAGTATCCCTTCTTTTATGGTTCCGCAACTTTTTAGTTTTTCTTTGTTCTCCTCTGTTAAATTCGCATTGTATCTGTACACTGCTTTTTCATAGTCTTCGCCTTCTTCTTTGAAGAATTTTAGGACTTGTTGGAAGAATCCTTGCATTGATTCTACATGAGTTCCTCCCATATGGTATTGTTCTTCTCGTACGCCCTCAAGGATATCGGAGATTCTATATTCCAAGGATCCCTTGAAGTAGGTGTACTCAGCACCCATGCTGATACCCCAACCAGTCATAAGGATGGTGATATAATACATGAAGCAGGAGGCGTACACCTCATCATTGAATTCCTCCATACCCTTGAGGAATGAGAACGTAGCCCACTCCTCCTGATTATTTGTAGGAGGTTCATATTCTACTCCTACTTTTTCAGATAGTTCTTCTAGGGATATATCTTCGATATCCCTATAATGTTCCTCTATATTGTTATAGAACATTATTCATCCTCCATGGGGATTTCGTAGAGGATGCAGTCTAATTTGTCATAGATGTCATCAGGAATATCATATTTGCCTATATCTGTAGTTTCAATTGTTTCTGCAGGTTCTGTTTCCATGCTGATTACTCTGACTACTTTATAGTAGTCAAAGCCATAACAGCCTCCGTTGCAAGCTTTTCCTTGCACATACTCTGAATAATCTTCAGCAATATGTTCTACTTCTACCTCTGCAGTAGTGGAGAGGTTATTATCAAATCCTCCTGTAACTGCGTCATATTCGAATTCTGAAGTGGTGGTGGACACTTCAGAATCAATAGTTAGGTCCTCAGGGTGGTTAGTTTTTATTGTTATTTCATAACTCATTTTTTTATCTCCTTATTATTTTCTTTTTTTTTAAAATGTACTTTTGTACTTCTCTATACTATAATATTATACACATATTATATAAATGTTTTGGTTTAGAGGAAAAAATTTATTCTTCCTCCAATACTCTATTTTCTGTTACGGTTACATATATTCTCATGTACCCTTCTTCGTCTTCTTGTTCTTTGATGAATTCCATTTCTTCATCATCAAAGAAATTATTTTTGATGAATTCATCTACATCAACATAGTGAATGAAACATTCATCAACATCTGTGTCATACATCTTTTGATCGATGTCATACATTATGTATGCATCATTCAAAAATTTATGAATGATACATGCTTGTATATCCCCTACAGGATAATCCAATAGTCTCCAGCTCCAGCCTGGGATGTCGGAGATGTTTCCTCCGTCCTCTCTTTCGAGAGTTATTTCATAGGTGTCTCCTTCTACACCTATTTTAAACTCAACATCTTGTTCAACATAGTTTACTTCTTCCTCTTCTAAGTCATTTAGGTTTTTTATTATTATTGTTTTCATCTTAAAGGTCTCCTTATAATTTTCTTTTTTTTTGAAGTACTTTTGTACTTCTCTATACTATACTATTGTGTACATACTATATAAAGGTTTCCTATTTTAGAGGTACTTTTAATAAAAAATACTTTAAAAACACTAAAGTAAAATATAAAAAAAAGGTAAAGAAAAGAAAAAAAAATAAATAAAAAAAAATATTCACAACCGTTATCTTGAACGTTTAAATTGGTCTAACAAAGTTCTACGTGGAGAATTACTACTCTCACGTCCAGAACTGGTAGACTTATCAGCAGAACTGCCTCCACTACTACCCCAACAAATCATATAACATCACCTCCTCTTCGGTTGTTCATTTACCTCATTACTATACATTATTTTATCAAAAAAATAATTACCCCCCGTAAACACGTCATTCTCATTGAAATGACTTGTAAAACGTACCTTATCCCACCCGTAAATTGGTCCATATTTGTCGTAGTGACTCGTATAGTATATATCATTTGATAATATATATGCCCACACGTCATCACAGGAAAGATGACTGATAGGAAAAGATACAACACGATCTCCTTCCAGGTGTACAAGGTCTTGTTTTACTCTGTGTTTCCTTGTAACACTTTCTTGTCCACGTATACCCAGTAATTCAAGGTTACATTTCTTTTTTTCCATGTACTCGAATAAGAGTTTGAAATAATCACCTATACGATAATTCTTATCCATTGTAGGCATATTAGCAACATATATACTTTCAGGTATATTTTTCATAGTGTGTAATGTTTTCAGAATTTCATTTTGTGTTTCTTCAGACCTGAATAATTGTTTGATACTCTGAGCATAACCAGGATGATAATTCCATACAGGTATAGTATTATCTTGTCTCATTACCATGTCAGTTAGTACTATACTATCTTTTCCACCACTATACTCTACTATTGGAGCATACAATGGATTTCGGAGTATTTCACGGATATTATTTTCTGCTTTTCTTATATTATTTTTGTAAGCTTGTGTTTTTGCATGATATTCATATGCTTTCCTTTGTCTTCTAGGCATATTATTATCTTTATGCATTATTTTCTTCTCCTATTAACTGATTTGGAGGCATTCGGCATAATGTAACCTGTGAATTATCCCAATAAGGAGGTTTATACGTGCTTCTACTCCACTTACTCCCAGGGGTAACTGGTATACCTTTTATTGTTCCAGGTATTTGTTTGAGTATATATCCGTCCTTGTAGAAACTATAATCTACGTCTGTTTCAGTTATGCTTATTTTTTTAACATATCCTCCACCTATACTTGTTTTTTTTCCTAGGTAATGTATGTGTTTGAGTAAGCGTTGTATTTCTTTTTTATCACCATTACAGTACCATTTAACCTTATTTGTCACAATAAGAGGTAAATTAATCATGAAATCCTTATAATGACCTGCATTTGTCCTGATTTTTCCTTGTTGTTGTTTCTTTGCAAGGTGATATGATTCCTTATCAGTGAAACGCTTATATATAGTATCTTTTTTCAGTACAGGATGATCTAGGATACTAATACTAGTATGATATAAATCCTCTGTTTTCTTCAAAGGAATATCAAGATGACTAATATCTACGATCTGGTCTGAAGGTAATGACCAATAATCCTCACCAAGTGCATCACGAAGACAAAGATAAGCCAAAATACCATCAAGATTAATCCAAGGACTCGCAAGATACAAAGGAGGTCTTATATCCATTGAAATTTGTAGAGGTTGATAATTATGACCAACCTCATACTCATCTACCTCATCTATCTGAATTGTTTGCATAAGCCCACCAAGAACCGTTGTATATCATCCTTATTCTCTTCAAGATAATCTAAGTATACTTGACTGTCAAATTCATCAATATCCTTATATTCAAACTTAATTCGACCATATCCTGTTCCACTCTTTCCTCCAAGATAAGGACGCTCCTCCCATAACTCCAACATACGTTTGAAACAGCCTTTTTCATGTGGTAACATATCCTCGAGTATAAATTCATGTGTAAACTTCGTACCTCTGATAAGTGTTTCAAATTCGTATTTCATTTGTGTATGTTGTTCTTCTCCATCTTTGTCTTTTGTTTTGTCTTCGTTTTCTTGTATTTGTCTTCCTATTTCTAGGTCATCAAGACGAGTACCAAAATCTGTTGATTTCAAGTTATATGCACTGTATGTGTTTCCTGTTTCTTCAATGTAGTGTTTTGTTTCATCACATACAATATTACCCATGCCTACCTTGAGTTTTCCTTGAATCATTTGATTTCCTAGTGCAGACCCAAGAAGACTTATAGGAGGAATATATTTTCTGATTTCTTTTTTCTTTGTTAAATTGATTGATCCTTTATCTTTTGGGTCTAATGCTTCTAATATACCTCCTGTAAATAGGAAATGGTATACTTTTTTACTATTCAAGTCATAGCCCACCTGTGTAAGATAATCGTCGAGAAGTAATCGTCTTAACATTCCACGTACAGCATTTCCATGCACGACAGGTATATTATCTATCTCGGGTTCACCAGATAGGCTATTCTTTATTACTGTTGGTTGTACGTTGAATAGTTTTGTTGTACCATATTCTTCACTTCCAAAATGTGTTATAGGACTTAGAGCTGTCCAATTACCCTTAATCATTATTGTTTCCATCTTTTAACCCTCCTTTCTTTATTTTATCTGCTGTTTCAAGTGCAAAATTACATATATATAGACTTTCAGTACGAATTAATTTCATAGTAATATTATTATTTTCATCTAAGAAATCAATAATGTCTGTATCTATTTTCATCATTTCAATATTGAGTTTCATACATAATACATCAAGATATTCTTTGAATGTTCTTGTATTACTACTTGCTCTTATTCTTTCCATGAAGAATTTATGAGCATTGTTTACTTTTATTTTATTCCATGGTATGAGTGTGTATGCCTTTGCTAACACGTATGCTAATTTATTTTCTACTTCTAATTCAAGTTGTTCATTTTCATTCATTTTAATCACAAATATATATTGCTAAATCCCATACGGGGTTATTTTTATAGCTTTGTACTTTATTTATTAATTGTCTAGTTTTAATATTACCGTAGGCGTCATTTAATCTACGATAATGATGTACTTCAAATGAAGCTGTTTCTAATACTTCTTTACTTATTTTATATTCACGTAACAGTTTACAGAGTTCATATTTTTCTCGTAGATCCTGTAATGTGAATGTGATAATATTGTAATCAACGATACATGTTATTTCTTTTGTTCCTGCAGTATTTCGTGCATGATTCATTAGAATATACCCTAACTTCTGCCATGTTTTAGTTAGATATAAGTAGAAATCTTTGTCTTCTGGCAAATTAAATATGATTTCTTTTATATCTTTCTTTTTGAAAGGTTTAAAGGTATCTTCTGTTAATAAAAACATTGTACGTCTGTACTTATTACTATTTGACACCAAATGTTGACAGTATGGACATACAACGTCTCCTGAACTAATGTAATCAGCACAAGTGAAGTTATTTCCGAACTTTTTCTTGTTTCCATGTGTTGTATGTTCTCCACACATGCAACATGTACCTTCAAGATCACCAATAATGGGTTGAAATTTTGTTGCATGTTGTAGTGTTTTACTGAACGTTTCCAAATATATTCACCTCCTACTTTCTTTGGTAATTGTTTATGAATCCCATGCCTAGGGAATTCTTTTCTCCCAGTCCTGTATCAAACAGGAAGTGGGTTAATTTCCTCATATCATCGGAAATATTCCATTTTAACTTCCACATTGAGCCAATAATGAGGATTGTTTCTCCATGTAGTTTTATATTTACTGGAACTTCTTTTTTGAATTTAAAATCAGTTACCAAAGGTTCCTGTAATACTAAGTCCTCTTGATAATATGCATTATACTTCTTCAACGCATTATTCTCTAATCTTTTGAAAAAGAATCTGAATTCATCTTTCTTGAATGAAAAATATCTATTATTCGTATTGTCTTCATATAGTACAATAGGAGTAGCAGTTATAATGTTTCTTCTAGGCTTCTGGAAGCTTTTCCTAACTGATACTATCTGCATAGGATACTTATTCAGATTAAATATACTCCTGTTTTTGAGTTGTTCATATATGTGCCATGCAAGATTAACATTAGGAGACGATATTATCAATGTTTTTTCATGATCAAGACTGTAGGGAGTAATTGGGAATATATTTGAGAATGTGAAGAATTTGAACCCTCTATGTAAATGATGCTTATGAAAATATGTTCCTCTCAATAGATTATATATGAATCCTTGCACGTCATACGCTCCCACACTATCATATGAATGAGAAGTGAGGGGTTTGAATTTAAGAATTAATCTCATCTTAACCCCCTCCTTTTTAATTCTTTTTGGATTAATTTGTATTCCTCTTCAAAATCATTTACTCTATGTGCCCTTATCCCTCCTGTGCCTAAGTCTATAGATGCTTTAGATAGCTGCATATCTTTGTACCGTTTTCTGTATTTATCACTAGATTTTGCTGATACTTCCATTTGTGCATATTTTTTGCACTTTTCACTGCAATACTTGTTATTAGGGCTATTTGGTGTGAATGGTTTTCCACACCACTGGCAATTTTTTTTCTTGAAAGTGATCTTGTGCCCCTCTACCTCAAAGATAATGTTATTGTCATCTATTTTGATGTCAATTACTTTTTCTAGGGGTATTTGAATCTTTGAAGACAAATTATAACACCCTAGTATGTTATGTATCCACTTTCCTGTTTTTTAGCTTTTTTTAAGCCATTATCGAACATTTTGATTAGTTCATTGTATCCGTTACTGTTTTTATAGAGTTCATCTACTTTACTGTGGATATTTTCCTCGTTTAATTGTTTGCCTTCTTGTTTGAGTTCTTGTTCTACTTGTTTACTCATACTTACCAGTTCTGTTGTTGATATTTTCTGGTTCATGTTTAGTCTTGATTGATTAACTGGTTCAGCCATATCAGGTTGGACTTTCCTGTTTTTCTGGATATATTGTTTATTTCTTGTATTTTTTGATTTATTTGAGTTACTCGCATAGGTTTTATGTTCTACTTTCTGAGTACTATTCCCCTTATCAATAGTATCTGTAACTACTATTTCAAATGCTTGAATGTACAGGTATCTCATCGCGTAGGTTTGTATAGAACCGATCTCCTGCATTGCTTTTCTTGCATCGTCTACTTTTACTTCTGGTAGTGGTAGTGAGTAGTATACTTCTCGGCTATCTTCTTCATCTCTTATTATGAGATTTGCAGATGTAGCAGAAAATACAAACCTAGTACTGAGTTGTAACTCCTCACAAACATCTAATATAGTTGGTTCAATATCTTTCATTTCTAAATAATTATATTTCTGAAAAGTATTTCTTCCTGTTGGCTTAATTCCTGCTTCGAGGAATATACGTTTTCCTCTTTGAATTTTTTTATATATTTTTGCTCCATCATTTACTGTGTCTGCTGTTTTGTACTCCATTCTCTTTTACTCTCCTATTTCTTTTAATTCCTGGGGGTTATGTATGCTTTTTTTATAGTCAGTGAATGTTTCATTAAGATCATCGTATAAGTTTCGTTCACTGCCTACCATGTTTTTTATTTCTTTTCCTGTTGCTGCTGCATGAACTATTTTATCA
Organism: uncultured Methanobacteriaceae archaeon; assembly: GCA_902782945.1. GTDB lineage: Archaea > Methanobacteriota > Methanobacteria > Methanobacteriales > Methanobacteriaceae > Methanosphaera > Methanosphaera massiliense. The sequence goes on along the minus strand of CACZOU010000058.1, from coordinate 12,758 downwards.
TACCTGCAATTGTTTATTTCCTGAATGATATCTACGGAATTATTTATTAATCGTCTTTTGAGGGGGTCTAGTGTTTTCTTGTATTCTTCAGTTGTTTTACTAATGTATTCTCTGCAGTCCTCATAGACTGTTGATGGTACCCTTGCTAATTCTGCTTTTTCTCTTTCTTGTTTCTGAATATCTCGTAGTTCTCTGAAAGTTATCATTTATAATTCACTCCAATGTGATACTATCCTTGTATGCTTCTTCCGTGACCCTGTGTTAACTTGGTGCCCCGTTATCTGAGCTATTTTACTTCTACCCTTGAATTCTGAGGGTTTCTTTTCCTCTTTATGACTTTCACAGTACACTACATAGTTAATAAAATGACGTACCTTATTATGATACGTGTACCTTGTACTTTCTTTCACATCCCCTATAATTAAATCCTCATGGGTAAGGAATTCCTTTTTCCACTCTTTCACAGGTATATTTCTTGTTTGAACATACCCTAGGAATCGTGAGAGTACATTTCTTCCCCCCACGCCATGATCTATAAGGTACTTTTCAAAGTATTTTGAATAATCTATCATTATCCTACCTCCCTATTAATGAAGGATATAAACTAACAATTCTAAAGATAATTATTAATGAGATTATACCTATAATAAATGCTAGATCATCTCTTGTTAATTTATTCCTCTTTTTCATGCTCTTCGTTCTCCCTCTGTTGCAGTGCAGAGTAGTATTCTTACCCTGCGTAGGTCTGGTGAATTATACACATCACCAGACTTGTATTCTTTCAGTTCTACCTGTTTTACTAATTCTTCAACTGATTCTTTTAAGGGTATAGTATCAATATCAGAATACGTGGATTCCCTCATACATATCTCATCAATATAATCTATTGAAGAAATAAGTTCATTGATACTACGCCTCATAGCATGGTTCACTTTAATCCTTCCATTACAGTTATAGTATTTTCCAGAGAGTCTAATTGTTTGTCTAAACTCTTCCTTTCTGAGTTATCTAGTTTCTCATGATTATCCACCAGAAATGTTACTTTCCTAATGTATTCCTTGATTAACTCGGATAAGATCGCACTCATCACTAATCCACCCCTTTACTAAGTAATTTATACACATCTTCTACTGCTAAAACACGTAACCAGCATAATACTTTATAAGTATTATTTGGAATCCTTGACCTGCTGAATCGATTTAATTTCTTCATGACACTTCACCTTTAATTATACATATGTAAGAAGATTATAATACTGCCAGAATCAGAGATAAACTCCCACCATAACAGAAAAAAACATAACAGCCACGATGATAGTTACAATGTATACTCCATCACTGTTTAATGCTACATGTGGAACATCACTTACTTCAATTCTTCTTTGAGGATATAATGTTTTATTCATTTATTAATCCTCCTTCTCGGATTTCATATGCTGTATGAAAGGAGTAATCTTGAAGTAATGAATTTACTTCTTCGGTTACGTCCTTTATTGCTAGTCTCTCATACCCACGATGCATGTTTCTACCTTTCTCCATGTAAAAACGAATATGTTTTTTAGACTTTTTTGTACAGAACAGTTCAGCTTCTTTTATCAAACTTGCATCGTACAACAGGTTATCAATTCTGAACGTAGGGAATGAATTATACATTTTCCCTTGTTTGTTAACCCTAGCAGCTGTAACATTAAGGGTTATCTCAGGTATTCTATATTGGTCTACTGCTGCGTATAACTTGTTTTTTAATTCCGAAGATTTTATACTGTCGTTTTCCACTAAGAACTCGGCTTTTAACCTTTCTATCTCCTCATTTTTTACTCCAATCCTCCTTTGAAGTATGGTTATATCATCTATTACTCCTTGTTTCCATTCATTTATTATTTCAATTCTATCCATTTCCATCTTCCTCCAATTCTAAAATTAAATCCAATTTGGTTACCAGTCTTCCCATTGGTGTACTGGTCCTTCCTCATACCACTTCTCGGATACAATTTGATAATTTTTTTCTCTGCAGTATTCGATTACTTCTTGTTCTTGTCCTGTGGTAGTGTTTCGTTGTATGACTTCTACTGCAATCCTACCACTTCTTTGAACTATATTGTCTATGAGGGGATACACCTCTGAAATATCCGTGGTTTCTTCTGTTTTCGTGTTAATACAGGTGGTGATTAATTCTTTAATTTTTTCAGAACAGCTAGTGTGTTCAGCACCACAGATCTCTGAAAATTTATTCCATAATTCTTCCGAACAACGGAAGATATGTTGATTATTTGCCATGTTTAACTCCAAATTCAACACATTCAAAAAAAATAGTAATTAAATATAAGTAATATAATTAATAAAAATAGAATTACATTACTATAGTTTAATACTATTTTGATGTGGTAAAGTAGAATAAACTCTTATTGGAAGTGATGGTTTATTCTACTTTTTTTAATTTAACTGTCTTTTTTTCTTCATTAATATCCCATAATAGAATATCATGAGGTTTAAGTTCTAAAACATCCCTTGCTAATGCGGGTATGTTTGTCCGCATTGTATTGTTTGTTTTAGCTGATTTTATTACAGTTGAGGTTTTTTTTATATTTTCACCTCCTCTGTATTTTATAATTTTAAGGACTTATAAGCCCTTAATTAATATTATGTTATCCTACTATATAAAGGTTTTGATTAATATAAAATATAATACACTTGAAATTGTACTTCTGTTTTTATTTCCAGTGTAACTCTTTTCCAAAAGAGTACCCTGTACAGAGTGATATCAGTGATATCACTATTAATACAAATAGGTACTATTAATATTAATAAAATAATATAATTTAATTAATTATTATTAAAAGTGATATCACTGATATCACCTCACACCCCCTATATTCGCTGAGATGTGTTACACATGTTATAAAACGTATAGTATGATTTCAAGTGTATTACGTATTATATTATTATATTATATTAATTATAATAATATAATAAATAAAAGGTAAATAACGTGTTTTGAGAAGATAGTTCATAGGTTATGTCTTATTTACACTTGAAATTCTACTATTGTTTTTATTTCAAGTGTAACTTTGTTTATCACACAATTATTTTAGATGACCTATTACACTGGAAATAAAACGTATTGTACAATTTCAAGTGTATATGTAATATAATACTATAATATAATATTAATAATAATAAATCAAAAAAAATAATAAATAATAACATTAAATGTATAATTATAATAAGTATTAAATTCTATGGAAAAATACAAAAGAATATCAATTATTTTATATTCTCTCGTCAAAAAACCATAAAACTTAACAAAGGGTAACATTACTTATATATATTTTAATAAAAGTTATATGTGAGATAACATTAATACTATGTATATCATGATTATACAGCCGTAGGCTATAATTTCAGTAGACATAGTATCACCCCCTTTTTCATATTGTATTTAACCAAAATTTTATTTTTTTTTAAACGTAATGTTACCATGTAATAAATAATAACAAATTTTTTTAAAATAATTTTTTTTTATATAATAAAAAAAGGGGGATAAAATTAAAAATAAAATGACTCACATATAAAAATTCATTTATTTTTTTTAATAGTATTTGGTTAAATACAATATGAACCAACCGTTACGGGTCGTGCTGGCTGGGTTACAAGTATGGCTTACAATCCTCCTACTTGTTAATTATAATTTTACATTTAAAGTATATTTATATTTTTCAATTGAAACACTTGTTATAAAACATATGGTACGATTTCAAGTGTAATTAATGTATCGGAATTTACTAACCGAACGGTTACAATTTGTAACCAGTTAAATACATCTTTTTATTAATTACATTACTTTATAATTTATTTACTATTGATATACATACTATTTTTTCTATGTACACCATCATTTCATTCTTCTATTATAAATGATTATGTTTATTTAGTAAACAGTTCAAAAGTAGTAATTATCATATAGTACATATACATTAAGTGGTTTATTTTCTCTTTTTTCAAAGAGTAATGTATAAATTAATAAAAAAATAAAAATAGTAAATGGTACTAAATTTAAATTCATATTTATTTTGACTGTACTAAAAAGGAGAATAATAAAAGTATCCAACCCAGTTCTTCAAGATCAATACGAAAAAACTCTTAAACATTTTTCTTCTTGGATTCATAGTCTTGATGAACTGGTTTTTATTTCCTCCTTTTTTAAACTCCTTTTGTCCTTTTGTTTACTTCCAATTTTTTTTTTCTTATTTTCTTTTTATATATCATCCTCCTTCTATTTTATTTTTCTTATTTTAATTGTATTTAATGGTTTATTTTTTGTAATGCATGGCTTTTATTAAAGTATATTGTTAGAAAGTAACAGTCTATGAGTTATTGACCATAAGACTAAGTAATAATATTCAATTATAGATTAAGACGATGATAGGTTCATGGAGTGTATGATCTTGTAAAAGTATGACCCTTGAATAGTATCATACTTTAAACGTACCTCCAAAAAAAAGAGGGGAGAGGGGGTAATGAATAGTAATAGGGGGTTCTGCAAAGATTTATTTAATAACCCCTACATCTTATATAATAAATCATGAAACTATTTAACAAAAATTATACAACAAAAGAAGTATTTAAAAACATTAAATACCTAGACCCTGAATGTTTACCTCGTAAATTTCATTACAGGGATAATGAATTAGAAACAATAGCAGTAAATATGAGTCCAATATTTTATGGAAGCGTACCAATCCATACAGTTATAATAGGGGGTAATGCTACTGGAAAAACAACAGCAATTAAAAAACTATTCAATGATATTCAAGAACCATTACCTGAGGTAATACCTGTGTATATTAATTGTCGTAAGCATTACACAGAGTACAGTGTATATAAAGAAATATATAATAAGGTTATGAATAAAAAAGCACCTATTCGTGGAAGTAATAGTCAAAAAATATTTACTGATGTCATGAAAAAACTAGAAATAACAAGGAATCCTGTTTTAATAGCATTAGATGATGCAAATTATCTACTTGGCTCTGATAATGTAGCTAGTCCTCATAGTCAAAATATAATCCGAAATTTAACTCGTGCTAATGAAAGTTATAGTGTTGTGATTGGGATTTATCCTATTATAACATCTAGTAAATTTAAGTATAAGTTTGATAGGGATGTGAGTACATTATTTTATCCTCGGGAGGTTCATTTTCATAATTATACTAGTGAGGAGTATTTTAATATTATTAAGGAGCGTTGTGATTATGTGTTCTATGAAAAAATAGAGGATGATATAATTAAACAAATTGTACAAGTAGTAGAAAGGGATAATAATATAAGAGAAGCGTGGGATATTCTTAAAAGGATGGGTCTTGCTATGATGAATACTGAAAAGTCACAGGAAGATATATTACATGATATTTTATTACATGATATATTGAAACGATAGTTATATATATTTTAGGATGTATATTATTATATATCATCTTCAATAAGAAATTACCTTAGAGAATGGGTATTATATCCTCTTCTCTTTTCTGTATTTCTTTTGAAAATTTGATAGTATATTAATCCTCTTTTTTTTACACTTGTATTTGTAGTTTTACGAGTGATAAGATTATATTTAACTTTTTTACATATATATTATTAGGATGAAAATAATTAACTTAATTTGTCATAGAAAGCCTGAAAGGAGTTTTTTTATTAAGGGTCATCAATTTCCAGTGTGTAGTAGATGTACAGGAATATACCTTGCTATGTTTTGTTATATATTGTATACATACTATTTTTACGTGGACTATAATATAACATTACTAATAAGTGCTGTATTATTATTAGTACCTATGGGAGTTGATGGAACAACACAATTACTAACAGATAGACTTAGTAATAATACCCTACGATTCACAACAGGATTAATGGGTGGATTAGGTTTAAGTATAATCATCAAAGCAATAAAATATTACATATACCTCGCGTATATGGTATAATGGGAGATAAAGTGAACAAAAAATGAGATTAAACACAGGCGATATGAGTACTGGTAAAACAGTAGCAATAATCCTCGTAATATGTTGTGTAGGTGCAATTATAATAGGTTTGGCATCTAATATGATGTCTCCAGATCAGAATACTGCACCTCAAACAAATACTACAAGTAGTGTGGATAATAGTACTTCAACTAATACAAGTACAAGTGATAATAGTCAACAAACATATCCTGATGGAACATACAAAGTAGGACAAGATATACCACCAGGGGAATATAAATTCACACAAACCGATGAATTTGGTGGATACATTGAAAGATCAAGTGATTCATCTATGGAGTTTGATAGTATTATTGCTAATGAAGCTACAAGTGAAAAAGGTGAAACTGCTTATGTTACTATTAAGAAAGGTGAATATATTAAAGTACAGGGTGGAGAACTGGTAAAAGAAAGTAGTGAATAATTGAGGCGACTTTCTTTTTATTCTCTTTACCTTCTTTTTTTTTTGAATATCTATTTTTTTTATATTTTAGTTTATTGTTTTTCAAATATTTTTTATTAAAAATACCCCTAAAAAAGGAAACCTTTATATACTATGTACATAATATTATAATATAGAGAAGTACAAAGAGTACTTCAAAAAAAGAAAATAAGGAGACATTGAAGATGATATTTAATTTTGAAAAAGAAACTGAAAACATAGAAACAGTCAGCCGATACAACGGAGGCTGGCTAAAAAGAGTAACCGGATTAGACAAATCCACAACCAACGGATTTTCAATATTAGGAAAATTCGTAAAAGCAGGAAACTACAAAGAAGACTACAAACCAGGTCTTTACCTAGACTGTAGTAAAGATGGGAGTCGGAAACACCAGGAATGGAATTACCATCTCTTCAAAGTAGATGAAAGAGGCTTCACATTGATAAAAGTTTTAGAGGATGCCGGAAGACATTTCGCAGTAGAATTCTGGGAGCCAATAGAACAAGAACTCAACGGAAAACAAGAAGTTAAAGCAGAAGACATAGTCGCTGCTTTATACAAAAAGTATGATGTAGAACTAGTTAAAGAAGTGGCAAAAATTATCAACGAAAATGAAAAATAATGAGTATTAATAAATACTCTTATTTACATAATTACATGTATATGTAATTACTTATTTTTACTATTTTTTAATACCTTTATTTTCGAATTTATTTCTTAGTTCACGGTACTTGATGAATTCTTTTAATTCTTCAACTTGCTTCTGAAGGTCTTGATAATTTTTCTTCATTTCCTCGAATTCTTTCCGTTCTTCAGTATCAAATGTTCTGACTTCATCTTCAAGTGAAAGGTAGGGTAATGCTTGAAGGTACTGTTTTTTCATTGCCTCAAAATCATCCTCATTATACTGAAGATAGTACGCAATACTTCCTTTGACCTTATGACCTACCCAAAAATCCGCTAACTCCCTACCTGAAAATACATACTCAACATCAATGTCATTCATACGCGTACCTGCATAACGTCTGCAATTATTAATAAAATATTTTCTGAAATTATGACTCTTATACACATGATGATATCCTTCTCGTCGTTCGAGTAGGTTTCGCATTTTTGGGTCAAAGTTTTCAGGATGATCAAAGCCACACCTGCTACCAATATGTGTTATCATTTTACCTATGCTTGATTGTTTGAATTTTGTTCCTTTTTTGGTTACAAAAACTGGTGTATCTTTATCCTGTATTATTAGTTTATCATTTGTTCCATGCATTCGTTCATGAAGATATGCTATAATGTATTGACTACATTCTGCAGGGAGGTACGTCCAATAATACTGGTTTGTTTTCTGCCTGTACATATCTAGGCGTACACATTCTTCTTTTAATATATCTTCCTTGTATTTGAAGATATCTTCAACAGTAAATATAGGTGTATTTAGTATTGTATTGTATGCTTTAATTAATTGTGTGAGGGTTAAGTTTGCTACTTCCATCTGTGCTTGACCTGTTAATGCCATGAACGACATTATTGCCTTATCACGCGTAGATGCATTATTCATCATTACCTTGATTAAGGGTTTTAGGAGCATTTTTGAGGTGTTTTCTGGGTCTGGTGTATTATCATAGTTTGTTGTGATTGAGGGTAGTCGTATGTCTAGGCTTTTATAAAAACTGGTAATTACTTCTATTTGTTTTCGTTTTGTACTTTCTTTGAGGTTTCGTTGGTCTAGGTATGCTTGAAAGTCTATGAGATAGTTTCGTACTTGTTTTCTGTGTAGTGGTACGTGTTCATCTTCTTCTTGTAATGCTTCGTCATGTAATTCTTGTAGGCTTTTGCCTGTACATTTAATGTAATGATTTATTGTTGTTTTGTATACATTTTGTGTATTTGGTGATAGGTGATTATGTATCGCCCATCTTTGAAATATTTTTTTATCTTCTGGATTCATGTATTATTGTATGTTTATCCTTATATTAAAAAATAGCGTATTATGTAGTCATTATCGGTAACTATAACGAACCCTTTTGGTAGTTTACTATAAATACTAGATAATGTTAGAATAATTTAACTAAAAAATAGTATAAAATTTATCAAGTAAAATTATGGGTGGTTAATAGTATAAGATGTTGTGTGACTGTGTATACAAGTTATGATTATTAATAATTGAACTATTTTTTATTATTTTTTGAAGGAATTAAAATTTAATAATGGATATTCTAGAAGCAATCAAAAATGAATATATTATAAATTCTATTTTTGTATGAAATCCTGAAGATAGAATATCTTCACTTCAAATCTAACAGTCACACAACCTAGTGATTCTCTATTGAGATATACAAGTTTGTTGATCCTACTGGGTGATAAATTCAGAGAATCATAATAATATATATACTATTATATTGTATATATAAATACCTATTTTTTATACACTTACCCTATATGTAACTACTAATTTTTTGAGTATTTCTACAACTCTAAAAAAAATGATTCATATTGTAAACAAAAAAAATTAAATTTTTACTTAGAAAAAGAGAATATAAATAACCATATGCATACATAAGAAAAATAAGAAAGAATCTTATTTTTCTGTGCATAATAAGCACTAAATAGAGTTGTAAACCAACGGACATTGATTTACAACGATAGGACTGGTACGTACTCCGTTTAAAGTTAGTACTAGTTTTATCCTTTAATATATATACATTAATTTATCAACAATGTATATATTAAATCTTTTAATATATATAATTATCGGTTTATCGTTTAATCGACACTAAGACTATAATACTTCATGAATTCACCACTACGTGCATTATCAATACTAGAAGCTCTACAAGTTTTGAAACCTTTTGTAGGGTCGCATAATTCATAACTACCATTACTATTTACCCTGTAACACATTATATAATGACCGTAACGATGAATATAACCAAGACAAGACCTGCCACCAGCATATGCTGTGTTAATATGCATTAATACAGGTCTACATTTTTTAAGACTTTCACCTACTGCTAGACTATTCCTGTTTATCTCTGTGAGTGTGTATCCATGTTTTTCTGCTATATATTTAAGTTGTGCAGGTCCAGTACCATCCCTTGTAGTACCAGCTTCTCGTGCAAGCTGATTTTCTGGTATATATTCACCCATCATTTGCATACACATAGATAAACTAGTAGGACCACAATTATATGCGTTATTTTGATGGTCAAAGCATAGAGGATTATTTGCTGTACTATTGGCTTGTACCCAGTTTGGTAGGCGTCCTCTTCGTATTGCAAATAGGTTTCTACCTTCGAGTAGTCCCATGTAGATAGCACGGGGTACATCGTATTGTATACCGTCAAGTGCTTTCATTGTGATATAGTTTGGGTAGTTGTTATTGTTTCCTATATGTTTTTTGAGTGTTTGTCCTGCCTTGTATAGTTCTGTTTTACTGAATTTTTGTCCTGCACAATTATTACTATTTGTACTTGTTTTTGTTACGGTTTTACTTGCTCCGCTTGTCTGGTGGAGTTTTTGGCATGTTTTTTTTCCAAACCAGCCATCTGGAGTGTTTCCTTGTGCTTTTTGTAGGCGTATGACTGCGTTGAGTGTCATGTCGCCGTAGTATCCGTCTATTCGTCCTACGTAGTATCCTTTGTTTTGTAGGATTGTTTGTAGTTCTTTTACGTCTTCGCCGTTGCTTCCTTTTTTTAGGTTTACCTTGTCACATGTTATTGTCATATTATTATTCACTTCCATTCCATTTTTTTATATTATGAACATTCTTCTTCTTTTTTTAGGAGTATGCTTTTCTTATTTTTTCATTACGGTTTTCTTTACGTCTCCATGCACCACCCATACTATTATAAAAATGATTTATCTGAGCCTTCTCTGATTCAGTGAGCGTCCAGTTTGGAGCCACTAACCAGCCAGGACTAGTTGAAAGACTTTTAACTGTACTTTTATCATTCCAACCAGTCTTCAATATATTATAACTAGCCTTTTTGTTGATTTCCCCTGCTGAATTCAAGACTAATATCTGTTGCTCATCATCACTTACATCAGCACTACACAAATAATGACCAACCTGATGAATTACAACTGGTTGACCTTTACGAAGACGATTAAGATAATCCTTCCAATTACTCGTTACAGTGTACTGTGTCGCAGAGAATCCATGATTATTAAGTGCCTGAATATTCCCATCAGGAGCACTTCCACTACTATCATGCGCATGTACTTTACTCTGCATATAACCCTCACTAAGATATTTATGAAGTACCTGTGTAGCTACAGCACTACTAGTAGGACCACAAGTATACCCTGTATTTTGACGGTCTGCACAGAACCAATAATTACATTCAGAGGCTTTAAAGCTAATGGATACACTCCTCCATGTACTACCTATTTTTGCTGTTAATTTCTGGTTTGCAAAATCAATTTTGATAGCGTCAGGCATCTTCACAGGACTACCTATTTCATCATTTTGTACCTGCCGGTAGTACAGGGCTTCTTCAACTGCATTCCACCGCTCTCTTTTGATCACATGATACGTGTTTGGTTCGTCCTCAGTAGTGAATGCTGTGTATTTACTGTTACTGAAGTCATGTAACTGCATTATTTTACTATCACGGTCAAGTACTTCCATATACTGCTTCTTAAGAAGAGTATACGTCTTAGTATAATCCACCCATACATAACTAGTACTACTAGTACCCATATGAGCTACATCAGGGATACTATTATTCTTATCATTACTATCTGTGAGGCAGGGTATATCATTTGTGAATGGGTCTTTCTTGGTTGGATCAACAACAACACTAGTATTCGTATCACTACTTGGATTGGTTGGTGTGGTAGTACCTGAGTCTGTTGGATTGGTTACTGTAGAGGTTCCATCAGTGGTTGTCTGGTAGGTTGTGTCAACTTTATCATTATCAATAGTTGTAGTTGTTCGTTTTTCTTCTACTCCATTATTATATGTGATGGTTTCACGTGTAGTGATTGTATGCTGATTCTTTTTCGAGTCAATAGTACCTGTGGATTCTACTTTTGTATTTCCATCTGTGGTGGTTGTTGTTGTCTTTGTTTGTAGGAGTGCTTGCTTGAATATGTCACCACTGTTATATGTTATGTTGATTGTTCGTGTTGATTGTGAGTATTCCTTGGTTCCACTGAATACCATGTTTACTTTATATTTTCCCTTGTAGGGTAGGTTTATGTTGGTTGTGAATGCTCCGTTCTGGTCGGTTTTAAGTGTATATAATTGTTGATAGTATGCTTTTGTGTATGTTTTCTCTATTATTTTTGTTTTGAGTTTTGTTTCACTATCCGTTGTGGTATCAGTGGTTGTATCGGTGGTTGTGCCATCAGTGGTGGTGGGTGTTACTGACATTATTTCTGGGTCTGTTATGGATTTTGCCCATTTTACGAATAATTCTCCTGTTCTTGTTCCACCAGTACTATTTCTTGCACTATCACCAGTACCATCGCTATTATGACCTGCTGCCCATATAACGTTAATACCATATTCATGTAAGAGATTTAAAGGCTGATTAATTCCTTTAAAACTATCAGGGCTATAATGATCATCATGTGCTCGTTCAAGGTACTTATAATCTACTCCATCGGTATGAAAAAAATCTTTTGATTTTTCTGTAAATGCTAATACTAATGCATTTCCTCGATTATTTGTTAGAAATCCATTTTTTCCGTGGAATGATTGGTCAATTCCTTTTGGAAATCCTATTTCTGCTCCCTTACTTTTCCAATACCCAAAGTTGGAAGTGGCTTCTGATACTACTCCTGCATCGGAACCATTTACAATTCCTAGTACTATAGTATTTGAAGCTGACGTATGGTTTCGTATATATTCTGTCCATGAATTTGGTCCATGTGCTGAACCTATGACGTTGATTCCATTATTTTTTAGTACTGTTATAACATTATTCATAAATCGTGAATCTGCTGAGGTACCTATATCATGGTCCATTGTGATGTATACTTTTTTACCATCTGTTAACATTGATTCTTTAGTCTTGGTTTCTGTGGTTTCTGTGAGTATTGTAAGATGGTATGATGAGCCATTCACTTTTTCATATCCACATGCGATACAATAGTCAGCGTCACAGTGCCGGCAGGTTACTTGTCCTTCGGCTCGTGCGTCTCTCTTGTTTGCATTATATAGTACGCCTGTTTTTCCGCAGTGTGGACAGTAATCACGGAATGTGTTAGTGTATTTGGTTCCGTAGGTGCTATTTTTGTGTCGGCTACAGCTTTGTAGTCCTGTTGCTGTGTATGTTTGGTCTTCTGTGTAT
>CACZOU010000057.1 GCA_902782945.1 uncultured Methanobacteriaceae archaeon | reverse complement strand
TCAGGGTCTACTGTTTCATCAGTGATAATTTTAACCTCACGGTTATAGATTGGTAGTTTAACAGTTTTACCATGAAGATTACTGTAACGTTCATCATCAGGATGTACTACAACAGCCACACAGGCACATAACAATTCAGGACGAGTAGTAGCAATAGTAGCATTACCAGAGCCATCAGCAGCTGGGAAGTTAACATAATTTAACTTAGTAGTATTATCCTTATACTCAACCTCTGCAAATGCTATAGCAGTTTCACATCTAGGACACCAATTAATAGGATGAATATCCTGATAAATCATGTCCTTATTATACAATTTAAGGAAAGAAAGCTGAGTTCTCCTCTTATTCTCAGGAAGCATGGTGATATACTCGTGATCCCAGTCCTGGGAATAACCCATCTTACGCATCTGTAAACGCATCTTCTCAATATTATCATGAGTCAAGTCAATACAATAATCCCTAAATGTCTCACGGGAAACATCATTCTTCTTAATATCATGAATCTCCTCAACTTTAACCTCTGTTGGAAGACCATGACAATCCCATCCCTGTGGGAATAAAACATCGAAATTATTCATACGTTTATACCGGGCAATAATATCCATATAAACCCAATTCAAAACGTGACCCATATGAAGCTTACCTGTAGGATAAGGAGGAGGAGTATCAATAATATAAGTTGGCTTAGTACCGTCACCTATAAATCTATACGTATTATCTCTTTGCCATAATTCCTGCAATTCTTCTTCTGTAGTATGATCATAATCCTTTGGAATATCATTATTACTCATATATTATGTATCTCCTAAAATTCAGGTTTGATAAAATAAAAAAATATTATCATAAAATACCTTGAAATATCATTAGAGATAAGTAAAAACTCATCAACCAATGATAAATATACAATATGATATTATATATGTGAAAAATAGAATATAATTTTATTTATTGAAATGACTATTAAATAAGTAAAATTATAACCAAAAAAAGTTGATAAATGAATGATTCAATCTTATTATTATACACCCAGGATTCCTCAAAGATTATGTTATTTTCCAACTAATTTCATGAATACTTTCTTTATTATAAAATTATAGGTTTTCTACAAAGCAGTTATTTCAAAAAACTATACTTAATAAACATTTTTACACTTAAGTAATTTTTTTATAAAATAAAAAAGAAAAATAGAAACAATAAAACGTTAGAGTGATATTTTTGAAGAAATATGATTATTTAATAGTTGGTTCAGGATTATTTGGGTCAGTATTTGCACATGAAATGAACAAAAAGGGTAAACAATGTCTAGTTATAGAAAAAAGAAACACTGTTGGTGGAAATATATATACTGAGAAAATTGAAAACATTAACGTGCATAAATACGGTGCACATATATTCCACACAAATAATGAAGAGATATGGCAATACATAAATCAATTCGCTAAATTTAACAGATTTACAAACTCACCAATAGCAAACTACGAAGGAAAATTATATAACCTTCCATTCAATATGAACACATTTTATCAAATATGGGGCGTAAAAACACCTGAAGAAGCAAAAAAAGTTATAGAAGAAGAAAAAAAGGAATATAAAACAGATAATCCGTCAAACCTAGAAGAACAAGCAATAAATCTTGTTGGTTCCACAATATATAAATTATTAATCAAAGGATACACTGAAAAACAATGGGGAAAATCCTGCACCGAACTACCATCATTTATCATAAAAAGATTACCTGTACGTTTCACATATGATAACAATTACTTTAATGACCTATATCAAGGAATACCAATAGGCGGATATACTCAAATAATAGAAAAATTATTAAATGGTATTGAAGTAAAATTAAATACTGATTATTTTGACAACAAAGAAAAATGGGATTATATAGCTGACAAAGTACTATTTACAGGAATGATTGACCAATACTTTGATTATTGTTATGGTGAATTAGAGTACAGAGGATTAAAATTTGAAACTGAAATTAAAGATACAGACAACTACCAGGGAAATGCAGTGATTAATTATACCGAAAGAAAAATACCATACACACGTATTATTGAACATAAACACTTTGAAAACAGTGAATCAGAAAAAACAATAATTACTAAAGAATATCCGCAAACATGGAAAAAAGGTGAAGAAGCATATTACCCCGTCAACGATGCTAAAAATTCAGAGTTATATAATAAATATCAAAAACTAGCTGAAAAAGAACCAAATATCCTATTTGGTGGAAGATTAGGAATGTACAAATATATGAATATGGACCAAGTTATAGAAGAAGCTTTAAAGTTATTTGAAGAAGAAAAGGAGTAAATTCCTGCTAATTTTCTTATTTATTTTTTGTATCTATTTACAATATTTAAGTAAAATATAAAAATATACGTATAATAATATGAAAGATAACCCTAATTCATATAGATTAACTTTAAAAAAAAAGAGAGGGGTATTGAGAAGAGTTATTATAATAGTTGAGTAATCATAGCAATTTTTTTGATATTTTGTAAGATTTAGAATTCTCTATCTCTTTTATGAGTTTATCACTATTTTTTATTTTATTTTGCTGTAATTTTCTTATTTCTTGTTTTCTATTATATTTTGGATCTTTTATTTTACGTGGTAGCCAGGATATTATTAAAATCAGGTGGTTTATCTAACATTGTATTGAATATTAGATTATACCGG
>CACZOU010000056.1 GCA_902782945.1 uncultured Methanobacteriaceae archaeon | reverse complement strand
TCATGTGTTTCGCTTTTTGTAGCACATACTATACTCACCACAAGAACCATCACAAGAAAAATAGAAAATACTGCACAAAAATATTTTGTAGAATATAATTATCTAACAAAAAAGATAGATAAAAAAAAGTACAGAGAACATAATATAATAAAAAAATTCAATATTATCTTATAACAGGAAATATATGATAAAATAGAATAATCCCTTTTTTCATCAATTAAATGAGTGTTTCTATGAATGGTATAAAAATTAGTAAAAAAAATGCAAATGAATTACGAAAAAAATTAATCAAAGAAAATCAAGTGAACATGGAGTATAAGATACGAAATGATAAGACAAATGTATATATTCCACTTATTGATAACTATGACAAAACACTGATTAAGAAACTATCAGAAGAATATCCCTTTAAACTGGATAACTATGATTTTTCTATGTCAAGACACAGAGCAAAAAATTTCATGGAATATTTAAATGATAAAATACCTGAAAAAGAATTAAAAGATATAAGAAAATCTTTTGATATAATTGGGGATATTGTTATACTAGAAATTCCACCAGAACTAGAAAATGAGAAAAAAATTATAGGTGAAGCCGTTCTTAAATTCACAAAAAGAAGAAGTGTATACTACAAGAAAAGTAAAATTCATGGAGTTAGAAGAACACGTGACTTAGAATTTCTTGCAGGAGTTGATGATTTAGAAACTATTCATAAAGAATATGGTATCCGATTTAAACTAAATCCTTCAACAGTATACTTTAGTCCAAGACTTGCTACTGAAAGATCCAGAGTAGTAAATGAAGTGAAAGAAGATGAGATAATTATAGATTTCTTTGCTGGTATTGGTTCTTTTCCTATAAGTATTGCTCATGTGAAAAAATGTAAAATATATAGTGTGGATATTAATCCTGAAGCATACAAGTATGTTAACGAAAATATAAAACTTAATAAACTTGTTGGAGAAGTAATTCCTATTGAAGGTGATATAAGAAATGTTATAGTTGACCTTCCATTAGCTGACAGAATAATTATGAATCTGCCTGGAATGGCTAAGGACTTCCTGGATATAGCAGTTAATCATCTGAATAAGGGAGGTATTCTAAATTATTATGAATTTGCATCAGATTATGAAACCGTTATTAACCGTGTGAAAAATGTTGCATATCCACGAAAAGCTGAAATACTTAACATTAGAAAAGTAAAATCCCAAAGCCCGGGAGTATGGCATATCGGTGTGGATGCAAAAATTATCTAAAAAAAGAGGAACTTTAGGTTAAGGTGTTAATTTTATAATGGTTTTTTAATACCTTCCTCTGTTATGATTCCTGTTATTAAATCTGATTCAACAATGTCAAATGCAGGATTTTCTACTCTTGTTTCTTCTCTTGCAATATATTTTCCATTAACTACAAGTACCTCCTCAGGATTTCTTTCTTCTATTTTTGTATCGAAAATATTATTTTCAAAGTCAAATGTACTTATTGGTGCTGCTACATAAAATGGTATATTATATCTTTTTGCTGCTAGTGCAACCATTAAGGAACCTATTTTATTTGCTACTCCACCCTTGGCTACTCTGTCAGCTCCTATAACTACTTTATCAACTTCACCTTTCTGCATCATATGTCCTGCTGCTCCGTCTACTATGAGTCTTACAGGTATATTTTCCTCCTGCATTTCAAATACACTTAATCTTGCACCCTGAAGTACTGGTCTTGTCTCATCACAAATTACATTAATATTCTTATCATGTTCATTCGCTGCTCTTATTACACCTAATGCTGTTCCATATCCTGCACATGCCAGTGCTCCTGCATTACAGTGTGTTAGTATAGTATCACCATCATCTATAACAGTATTTCCATATTCACCTATTTTTTTGTTGATTGATATGTCATCTTTTTCCATTTGTATTGCTGTATCCACTGCTGTGTTTCCTTGTTCTACTGATTTTAGTACTTTATCTACTGCCCAGAACAGATTAATTGCTGTTGGTCTTGCCTGTTTTATTTCCTGTCCTGCTTGTTCTAAGTTTTCACCCTGTACTTCTGCTAGTGCCATTGCATATGCTGCTGATACACCAATTGCTGGTGCTCCTCGTACTTTCATTGTTTTTATTGCTGTGATTACTTCCTGATAAGTTTTACATTCACAGTATTCTATTTCATGTGGCAATATTGTTTGATCTAACAGGTATAATTTATTGTCTTTCCAGTATAATGTTTCTATCATAACACTCATTTACTCCATAATATTTTCTTTTTAGATTATTTACAATTCTCTTTACTTATTACATTATATTTATTTTATAGAATTAGAATCTAACTACTTTTAATTTTATAGAAAAAAAAGATTTAAAAAAAGGGGATTGGTGGTTATTATAGGGTACTAATAATGACTATTAGGCACCATTTCTAGTGAGAAATCATGATTCTTCTTGCCAGGTATTCCAAATGCATCTGCCCTGCACTGAGTACAAGCCCGGAATACTGGAAGATATTCCTCAACTTCCTCTCTTACGGTGCTTAACATTCCACATCCTGGTCTTTCAACATCCTTAAATTTATTGAGTGGAATTAATGGCAGTACATTCATAATTGATGCACCCTTACTTTTCACAACTCTTGCAATCTCAACTATATGCTTATCATTAACACCTGGTATAAGTACACTGTTAACCTTTACTATTACTCCGAGATTTGATAACATCTCTATACCCTTCAACTGATTTTCCAGCAGTATGCTGAATCCATCTATTCCATGATAAACTTCACCATCATATTCTATGTCATCATATATCTGAGCACCAATCTCCGGGTCTACAGCATTCACTGTGACAGTCACTGTCTTTACTCCTACCTCTGCTATTTCCTCAGCATATCTTGGTAGTAGCAATCCATTAGTACTCATACATAGAATTAAATCCGGAAATTCCTCCCGTACTCTTCTGAATAACTCCAGTGTACCTGAGTTACATAAGGAGTCACCAGGACCTGCTACGCCAACTACACTAATAGGCATTTTACTAGTTGTTTCGCGTATATGTTCTAAAGCCTGATCTACTGTCATGACACATGAAGCTACTCCAGGCCTATTCTCCTTGCCATCTAGTTTTCTTGTGCAGAATCCACATTGTATGTTACAGCTTGGTGCTATAGGTATATGGATTCTTCCTACTTTATCATGTATCTTCTCATTAAAGCAGGGGTGTGCCTGTGTTACATGGGCAAAGTGTTTCATCCTCTTTTCATCATCCATAATAAAACACTCCTTATTATGTTACTGGTTTTACATGCCAGCCATGATATTCACTTATCTTTATTGATTTTTTACTTCTTCAATTACTTCATTAAATTTCTTGTTCCATTTTTCATCAATAATTTCATCACTACTCATAAGACAGACAAGATTTCCTTCACTTGCATTACGTGTCATACGAAATCCTTCAGGCATTACCCTGAATAATGCATCATATACTCTGCGTTTTAGTTCTTTTGATGGGTCAACAACCATTAGATTCTCAGGGTCTATTGTCGGATTAGATATTTCAATCTTATACCTGTCTGGCTGTGCAACATTAACACGGCCTTCCTCTCTCCATAATACTCTTAACAAGTCAGGAGTATAATTCTCATTATCTATAAGTATCTTTAGTAAATCACCATCATACTTATATGATGCCATGTCTTTCAGGTATATTGGCTGAGAAGCTTTCTCTAATTTTACAACAGCTATGAATATTGCATCTCTTGGGTCTATAAATACTTTCACTGCATTAATTGCACGTGCTAGTTTTAGTTCCTGAAGTGCATGTCTTAGTAGTGTATCATATACTTCTGCTCCTACCTCATCATAACATTCTACATACATCTTAAGTTAACCTCCACAAATAAAATGATATAAAATTCTTAGTATTTTTTACTATCATCAATATCTGTATCTTTAAGTCCTGATACTAGCATTGCTGCTCCTATAGAACCAATGTACTGTGAATATTCTGGTACAATTATCTCTATTCCACCAAGAATGTCCTGTACAGCATCTACTAATCCGCCAATTAGTGATGTTCCACCTACCTGTATTAATGGTTCACGAATATCAATTTCCTGTAATTGCTGTTCATATACCTGTTCTGCTACAGAGTGACATGCAGCACTAGCAGCATCTTCCTTCTTTGCTCCTCCTGCAAGAGATGTTACAAGGTCCTGTATACCGAATACAATACAGTAACTGTTTAGTAATGCGTTTTTATAGTTACCTTTCTGTGCCAGTGGTCCTAGTTCTGTAATATCCACCTCTAGTCTTCTACTGGTCATATCTAGGAAACGTCCTGATGCACCAGCACATATACCACCCATGGTAAAGTTATCAGGTATACCATTATTTACAGTGATTACCTTGTTATCCATACCACCAATATCCAGTACTGTTGCTTCTCCTTTCTGAGCATCAGCCAGATATACGGCACCCTTACTGTTAACAGATATTTCTTCCTGTATAAGTTTTGCTCCAAGAGCTTTTCCTATGGTCATACGTCCATAACCAGTTGTTCCTATTGCTTCCACATCGCCTAAGTTATAGTCTGTTTCTGCAAATGCTTGTTTCATTGCATCATCAGTACATCCCAGTATATCTCCTGTCGGAACCCATCCTGTACCTATTACTTCATCATTTTCCATGAGTGCTACTTTTGTTGTGGTGGATCCGCTGTCTATTCCAAGAGTAAGTCCTTCCTGTTTTTCACGTGCAAGTATACTTTTTCGTGATACAACTGTTGTTAATGCTTCCATACGTATAAATAACTCTGATGCTTTTGTTTTCTCTGTGAAGGAGTATGTTACTACTGGCAGGTCTGTATTATTTTGGATTAATCTACGTACTTCATTTCTTGTAATAGCTGCTTCTGCACATCTGAAACAGGTGCATATGAATACTGCATCTGCCTCGTTTTTACCTTCTACTAATGACATTGCTCTTGCTATCATCAGTTTTAAACTAGAACTTGCACAGTTTAAACCAAATTTTTCAAATGCTTCGTCAATATCATCAAGGTTTACATCAGGTAATACCATCTGTGCTCCGAACATTTCAGCTGCTTTTTCTATTTCCTTTTGTATACCACTGTATTCAGTACCACATGATAATTGTGCTATCTTTATCATATTATTCCTCCTCCTCTTTTAGATTGTCAAGAAATGTATTTATTTTATACACCATTTCTACTGTAGCATCTCTAGATGTTGGGTACTCTAATTCAAGGATTGGAATGTTTCGTCTTCTTAGTGAAAATACTGTTAATTCTGCAGAACGTGCGCATCCCACACATCCAAATCCATATGGTGCTTCACTCATTATTATTGCTGCTTCTGCTTGTTCTATTATTGGTCCAAATAGAGACATACGACCTCTTACACCGGAAGGCACTTCAATTGCAGCATATTTAAGTCCATTTATTGGGTCTTCTTCTGTCATGTTAAATGGTGGCGCATCTATATCAGGACTTGTTACTTTCTGCTTCATTTCTTTTTGAACTACTAGCGGTTCATGTCCACTTCTAACTATCATGTCTGCTAGAATCATAGAGTTAGGTGGAAATATTGCAACTTTCATAATTATTTATTCTCCTTATTAAATCTTTCTTCTTGTTCTACTTCATTTACTATATTTCTAAATTCATAGGGTGTTATTTTTTTATTAGATGGTCTTAACTCTACAGTTAAGTTATCATCATTTATTATTCCCGGCTTTATCTCATCAGTTCCCAGTTTCTGAAGAAAATCATTTACTCTATTAATTAGACTTATTATTTCATCTCTATTAGTAGGGTATGCTAATTCTAGTATAGGAATATTCTTCTGTTTTAGTAATTTCACTACTAATTTATATTGATTTGCACAGCCAATACAGCTGAATAATATTAACTCATTTAGATTGTCATACATGTGCTTATACTTACGTGGAGGCTGTCCTAATATTATTGCCGCTTCTGAATTCTGAATTATATTATCAAATAATGATAAACGTCCTCTTAATCCTGATGGTGTTTCACAGGAGGCATATTTATTACCAGCCATTACTTCATGTCCTTTCATATTAAATGGTGGCTCATCACGGTCAAAAGCTTCATCTGCATATGGGTCTCTGTCACGTAATTTATCTTCACTCATATTTGTTGCTGATAATACTTCATGACCATTCTTTGTTACTAGATGTGTGATTATCATTGCAAGGTCAGGTAGTACTGCAACCTTCATATTATCATCCCATGAGTCTTTTTTCTATTTACTTGTTTTTCTCTGTTTCTTCAACTATTTTCTTAAATTCTTCTACAGGAATCTTTTTTGGAGGATTTAAGTCAACATGTTTCGGATGTTCTAATGCATAACTTACATCAGGTAATAATTTATATTCTGCTTCTAGTTGATGGAATCCTTCACGGGCTCCTCCTCTTTTTGCCCTACATCTTCTAGGGTCACCTGGTGGAAATCCTCTGAATTTTATGAAAATATGTGTTGGATCTAATGCTCTTGCCTTAGTAACAGCTTCCATAACATACTCCGGAACACCATTAATATTTGCTCCATAGCATGTTAGACGAATATTTATTGGTAGTTCTAGTAAATGTAAGAAGTTCATTAATTCCTTTGAACTTACAGCACATCCAGGTCCTAAAACTATCATCCTGGTTATTTTATCTTTTTGATCAGAATCCCTGTATGTTCCATCCCCCATAGGGATATGACAGAATTCTGTGTCAATATCTTTATCGTTCTTTGACATAAACAGTATCTCCTTCCTTGAATGCTTTGAAGTTTTCAAATCCTGCAGTTACTTTTCCTATTATATTTGTTCCACTGAATGATTCACCAGTAGGACCAAATTCATCATTATCTATAAATCTGATTCCTATGTTACCAACGTGTTTTGTTGCAGTGTTACTTACACAGATTTCCCATGCTTTTACTTCTCCGTCTGGTAATTTTTCAGGTATTAGACCTTTTGCTTCTTTATTCACTGCTTTAAACATTATCAGATTCATTTCAGGTATGGCCATGTTTGTTCTTAAGTGTCCTACATCACCACTTAATAGTCCTGATATCTTTCTGAAATACCATACTGAGCTTGGACTTTCATCTTCATATAATTCTATTTCTACAAAGTCCTCTGGTGGTACTCCTAGTGTTTTTATTTTCTTGGATTTATCTATATCTACTGTGTATAATGGGTCTTGTGCTACTACCACTGCATCATCATCTGTTAGACCATCACGTGTATGTTCTATTCCTCTAGATTCTAGGTATTCATCTGCTTCTTTTTGTGTTAATGCTACTGTTGATATTCTCTCAGGATTTGTTATTATTGTTATTTTATCGTTTTCTTTAATTGTGTCTAGTAATTGCATTCCTTTTGTAACATGACCTACAATATTATGTGTTGGTACGGATACTCTGTCTTCTCTGTAGATGTATATTTTACCTACACCTGCACCTTGATTTCTTAGAGTAACTGCACCTCTTTTTCTTTTCTCGATTACCTCAGAATCTCTTTCTAAACCTTTTAATGTATCGTTTTCGACGAATGTTTCTGATTCATAGTCTACTTTTAGTGTTCCTTTTTCTATGATTTTTAGAAAGTGTTCGAATGATACTGGTGCATCAGGGTTTGCTGTGACTTCTAAATATGTGAAGATTTCATTTCCTTCTTGTAGTTCTGTTGAGAAATCTGTTACAGCTGCACTTTTTATAACGCTTTTTCTTTCAATTACAGGTTCTATATCTATGATTTCATCAGTATTATCTAGTTTTAGTAAGTTTCTTTTTCCACCTACTACTGTTGCGAATATTCCTTTATTTTGGTCAGGAACACCATATACTGATTGATGTTTAGATTTAGAGAAGATTATATGAGTAGCCTCATTTGAAAATCCGGATAAGCTTATTATCACATCCCACCTATTATATAAAAATTCATCATTAGTAGGTTCTAAATCAGATACTATTGAACCCATTGCTACTTCATGAGTAGTGGTCCACCGTATGACTTTACTAATAAATTCTTTATAATTATTCTTCCAGAAATCAGTTAAAATATCAGCATTTTTAACTAATTCAATAATTATACTGCCCTTTGTAGTTTTTATTTTATACTTATTAACATGGCCTTCTAGTACCTCTCTTCCTTCTATTAAGGCAATAGCTGAGCCATCTATATAAGGAGCATTTGATTTTTTTATAGCATCTTCAACGGTTGAACCAGCATTCATATCCATTTCAACATCATTGATTTTTATTTGCATTTTTTCGCCTCAATAAGAACTAAAATTTTCTGATTGAAAAAATTATCAATTCTTAAATATATATTAGAAATTATTTTTGAAGTATTTCTATATTTTTAATTTATAAGTTTTATAGTATTAATAACTTCTAATTAATTAGATATTATCTTAAATAAGAAGTAGTAAAAAAGGCTGATAATAATAAATTATCATAAAAAGAGAATAAAAGGAGATTATAGTGGATTTATTTGTCCTCTGAGAATCCCATGATAATTTCTGAGCTAAAATCAAAGACTGTTTTTTTATCATTTTTGTATGACATAGATAGTTTATGATTATCTGTTACTTTACCTATACATTCTGCATTGATGTGTGAATTGTTAAGTAATCTGATTGCTTCGTCGGTTGTTTCTTCTGGTGCTGTTAGTACAAATGCACTTCCAGGATACATTTTAAACCATTGTATCCAGTCAATGTTATCTGCTCGTGGTATTTTTTCCATGTCTATGTCTGCACCCATATTAGATGCTTCTAATAGCATTCCTAAAGTTCCTACTATTCCAGGGTTACTTATATCTTTTCCTGCATGTACTAATTGTTTTTTACCTATTGTGTTCATTATTTTTATTTGGTCTTGAACGTATTGTGGTGTTTTATCGCTTGTTGTATCCCAGTTGATATCTGTTCCTGGGTATACTTGACCATCTAGATCTATTGCTACTATTACATTGTCATCTTTTTTTGCACCACAGCTTGGTATTATTGCATCTTTATCTACAATACCACTAATAGCAACATCTAATGCATTGTATGGTGTGTCTGGATGAGTATGACCACCAACCATTGGAACACCAAACTTCTTAACACCCTCTTTTATTCCATCCATAATTTGTGATGTGATATCAGAATCAGATGATGATAATACATTAGTCATTCCCATTGGAAGTCCGCCCATAGCAGCTATGTCATTTACATTTACTAGTACTGAACAATAACCTGACCACCATGGGTCCACACTCATTAATGAACCCCATATACCATCAGTTGCTAGTAACATTAACTGATTATTACCTATATCTACAGCTGCTGCATCATCGCCAAAAGCTAGGTAAACATTACCTGATATATTATAAATATCTTTAAGTTTTTCACGTACATCTGCTATGGAGTGTTTTCTTGTTACTCCCTTAAATGTTCTTATTGATTCAATTATTTCATTAAAATCCACTGTTCATTCCTCGTTTATTCTATAAATAATGTTATGCTATGAAAAAATAAAATTATTTTATTTATATTCAATCTATTAGTAGTTATGTTTTTCTAGTATAAAATAATATTATTCATTATCAATGAATAACCTTTATTGTAATTATATTCTATTACTATTCTAATTGTTTATCAACAAATTTATAATCCAGTCCTGATTTATCAATGACATCCAATAAACTATTAGTGAATGTAGATATATCATCTATGTTTATCTTTTCTTTACCATCAAATAAACAATCATGTATTTTATGACCAATTATATCATCATTTCCCTGTTCAACCTGTATAATAATTGAGTCTTTATGTTTAAATCCTTCAAGTACAACTTTATCTAAATCTCCATCTGTAATACCAATTATAGGAATATTAAACCTATAAAGAATATCAGAAGATAACAAGGTAGTATCATCACCTACACTAACAAGTAAATCAACATCCCTATACTTATAAATATCCTCAGCTGCATGATCAAGAAATGCTACAACAAGATTATCATTAGATTCATGTTCAATAATTCTAGGTTTTATATTATCAGCCTTTCTTAATAATCCAGTTTTAACTATAGCAGTAGATAAATCAACCTCACCTAACTTCTCCAGGCCATGTTGCTTTATAATACCACCAATCATGTCAACAATATGATTATCTTCACCAATAATCACCAGTTCATCTGAAGTAGCTTTTCCAACAATTGTACCATTAACCATTATATTCTCGCCAGGTGACACCCCTGCTATCTTACGTTCAATACAGGAATTATTCTTATCATACCCTGTTAAATCTTTTACTAATGATTTCACTTCATCTGCCTTTATAACTGGAAGATCCAAATCAGCAGCTATATTATCTATTAAGATCTCATCTGATTTTTCATTCCATTGTATGATAGTTCCATCATCTTCGCCAGGTCGTTCTATTTGCACAAGATTAATATCCTTACCTGCATTACCTAACACTTTATATCCGAAAGTATGACCAGTGACAGTTGATTTACCATAATTTAAAAGAAACAATATATCATTACTCTTAGATAATAATTTTATTGACTGACTAGGTAATAATTTCTCACTAATATCAATAATATCCTCTAAATTACCATCAATAACAGCTGTTCTTCCCATTGTTCCACCAAGCTTACATGAAACAACACCATACTTTGATAATATTTCAATAATTTTCTTTGCATAACCAGAATCTATAATTCCTGGACCATGCACTATTACGCCAATTCTTAGAGTCATATTTCAATCCCTTTTAATTATATTTAATGATTACTATGTGCATTCACTCTTTTTCTTATAATTGGAGAACCACATATTTCACATACTTCCTCCATACTATCACTAGGATATTCCTTCCTACATCCCTTACAAATTCTCTTCCACTGGATAGTACTATTAATACCCTTTGTTCTAACTGACTTGAATTCAATGTTTAACAGTTTTAATGAATTTTGCATGGAATAATCATCAGTAACTGTAACTACATCATCACCATCTTGCTTATGTTTCAATGCAAGTGCAATAATATCCTTATCAGTACTAGAAAGTCTCATAAGATCACCACTAGATACTAATACCTCCCTAATTTCAGGATTATCATCATAATTAACATCTTCTATATGAATAAGACCCTCATTTATACAATTCTCCAGCAATATTTGAGTATTAATATCCTTAATTTCAGATACTGTTGAAGAGGTCATAAAGTTCGGTGATTTTTTTGAATAAAAACCATTAATTAAACCAGATGCATCTAAGATATAAACTTTCATAATAATCTTCTTTCCTTCCCAATTTTAAAGTTGTTATCTAATATACTATATTAAACTTAATTTATTAATTATTTAATAATAAAAAAAACTTATTACATGAAATATAAATAAGTATGTATAATCAAAAATTCTAAGAAAATTAATAAAAAGATAACTATCAAAGTGATAAAAATGCGTTTATTAGATGACATAATTGGTAAAGAAGTATTAGATAATACTGCTTCTGTGATGGGAAAAGTTAAAGATATTGAACTAGATACCTCTTCAAACAAACTAGAATCCATTATAGTTACTAAAGGTGGAATTTCTGAGAGTATTGGTATATCCAAGAATGAAATTATTGTCCCTTTTGAAATGATTAAACGTATTGGTGACAAAATACTTCTTAAAAAAACTATTGACGATGCTGAAATCATGGTAGAAGAACTAGAAAACGATTTATAAAATAATTAATGTGAAGATAAAAAATAAAGGGTTATAATATGACAGATTATAAAACTAAACTAATTGAATTACTAAAGGCTAACAATGTAATTAAATTCGGTAAATTCACTTTATCATCAGGTAAGGAAAGCGACTACTACGTAGATATGAAAAAAGCTATTACAATGCCCGAAATACTTGAATGTGTTGCTCACTTAATCACCGAACAAATCAAGGATAATAAAGTAGATAAAATCGCAGGTCCAGCACTAGGAGCTGTTCCAATAGCTACAGCAACATCACTCATATCAAAAAAACCAATGTTAATGATAAGAAAACAAAAGAAATCATATGGTACCAGTAAACAAATTGAAGGTGAATTAGTAGAGGGAGACAATGTAGTAATAGTAGAAGATGTTACTACAACAGGAGGATCATTACTAAAAGCAATAGATGTAATAGAAGATAATGGTGGACATATTACACAAGCATTTGTGATTGTTGATAGAGAAGAAGGAGCACAGTCAGCATTCGAAGAAAAAAATATTAAATTTAACCCTTTATTAACTATAAGTGAATTTAAAAGTTATCTAGATTAGAAAAATAATAAAAAAGATATATATGAAAATAGATATACTAAAAAATTAATGAAATAATTGATTAATGGTGAAAATATGAATACTAAAGATGTATTTGGAATGAAAATAATAGATAAAAATGCTAAAGAAGTAGCAAAAATTGCAGAATTTGAATTCAACGTGAAAACATACAAAGTAAACAAAATATACGGATCCTTCGGAAACCCTATAAATAAAAAATACTACGAAATAGATCCTAACACTATAATATCCATAGGAGATTACTTATTAATCGACACAACAGTTGAAGAACTATCCGAAAACACACTCGATAAAATACCAAAAGCAGAACAAAACGATTTAAAAGTAAATGAAGCAATGGGAAAAACAGTACTTGACGCAGAAGGAAATACCGCAGGAAAAGTAAGTAACATAGACATAGACTTTGATAATTTTGAAATAACAAATATAACAATAAGCAAACAAACATCCTCCTTCGGAAAAAAAGATGTGAATGTAATACATAAAGATGAGATAAAAGGTATGGGAGACTACGTAATAGTAGACAAAGTATTCAACGGAGAAACTAAAGACTCTGAAAAAGAAGATAAAAAAGAGGATGAAAGCAACGAAAAAGTCAAAGTCAACATTAACATTGACTAAATCTATTTATTCTGTGTAAAAATAAAATAAAGGGGAATACCAAATACAAGTATTCCATATACACTATTTTTTTTAAACTAGTTTTTTTAACTCATTTAAATTCATTTTAATAAAATCAGTAGCATTAGGCTTAGCGAGAATTTTAAACTGTTTCTTATTAGTTTTTTTATAAGCTTCAAGCATGACAGCCTGTAAATCTTTAACATCTGATGTTAATATTAAATCTAATTTTTCTCTCTCATCATCAGATAATCCCTCTAAATTAGAAAGAACAACATTATTAAACTTCTTAACTAAATTAGTATTTCTTTTCACCATAGTACCTAACAAAAATGAAGGTGCAATAGTAAATAACGATTCATATGGTTTCAAATCAGAATATGTAATTTTTCCATCAGTCATAAATATCATCTCATAAACTATGTCCCGGTATAATATTAATATTATATTTATCTTTAAATCTTAAAATTCTTTCTAAAGACTTCTGAGATACATTTTTATTCCAAGTATAATCAGAAGCAGTAACACCATACTTCAAGCCATGCCTAGTATAACACGCGTCACCAGCAAACAAGACCTTATTCTCACCATTAAGTAAGTATGATAAATGACCAGGAGTATGACCTGGAGTATAAATAGCATAGAAGGATGAATCACCGAACACGTCAAAACATCTGCCGAGAATAGGTGTATCAACAAAAGAATCCACATCTAAAACTTGAATAAACTTCTTAGACTTAAAATATTCAGCATAATAAAAAGGCTTTAAATCCATACTCTTCTCCCTATTAGAGAAAAATAGGGGAATACCATCATCCAAATCAACAATACCCGATACATGATCCACATGAGTATGAGTCAGGAAAACACCAGATAAGTCAATTTCTCTTTCTTCAATAAAATCAGATATACTAGAACCCTCTTCTTGAATAAAGAAAGAACCATAATCCTTCAGTAAACTACCACGACAACGACCAAAACCGTTAGCAGCATAAGATTTATCTAATCCAGCATCAACAAGAAAATATCCGAATTTTTCATGAAATAATATATGAGATAATACAGGCACATAAAAACTAACGTCAGGCACGTCATCAATAAATTCATAATCAACACTAACCGTACCTCGTAAATTTAACTTAACTTTACCCGATATAATAGAATCAACAAAATGAATATCACAATCTAAAGATAAAACATCATCCCAACAACTAAAATCATTACCATTACCTTGAAAAGAACTAATATTCATATTAAAAACTTCCATAAAAAATCTAAACAAACATCTGCTAGAATAAACATTTCTTAAAAGATATACTCTGTTTAATTGTATTTTCTAATTTAAATAAATTAATTATCAACATTAGATAAAATTTATATATTCTATATCAATAACTTTTCTTGTTGATTGTTTATTAGTGTTTTATTTTATTTCTGTTTGTTTTATTTTCTCATTAAATATTATATTAGTAACTACTATTTTTTTTACTGTGTATACTGTTTTTTTCATTAAAGATTATTAAATAAACTTTTATATGTAATAAAAATGTTATATTTAATTATGTTAGTTATTAGAAAATAATTAACTTCGAAAGTTGAATAATATAATATCCAAATTTCATTAAGGAGGTTTAATTTATAAAGGGTTATTTTGGAATGATTCTATTAATTATCACTGTTATATTTTTAGTAGGATCAGTAGCAGCTGCTGATACTGCATCCAATGATAACACAATAATTCAACATGATTCAAGTACTACTGAGGTAAGTGCTAGTTCAGTTGTATCTGATACTTCTAGTGTTTCTGCTTCAGATAGTTCTAAAAGTTCTTCATCTTCAAGTAGTTCAGTAGGTACCCGTGTTGGTACTACAGTCAATGCAAGTTCTTCCAGTAGTTCTAGTCATAGTTCTAGTAAATTAATTAGTAATACCTCTAGTAAATCTATTAAAAGTAGTTCAGATAGCTCTACCTCTTCAAAAATAAGAACTACCACTTCAGTAAATAATGCTGAAGTAGGTGGATATGATACTTTAGTACTGAATGCTACAGTTAAAAATTCTAATAACAAGGTTATTTCGGATGGTACTGTAGTATTTGAGATTAATGGAAATGAAATTGGAACAGCTACCGTTAATAATGGTTATGCTATTTATAAGTATAATATACCTGGGTATGCTGCTAATAAATACACAATCAGTGCTAATTATTCTGGTACTGATGAGTATTATTCTAGCAGTGATAAAAGTACATTAACTGTAAATAAGTATAATACCAATATTAAAATTTCATCTATACACGCTACGCCGGGTAAGACAATTACTCTGAGGGCAACTGTTAAAACAAGTAGTGGATCTAATGTTAAGAATGGAAAATTAACATTCAAAATTAATAAAAAATCCATTAGCACTGTGAGAGTGTCTAATGGTGTAGCTACTACCAATTATACTATCCCAAAATCATGGGCTGATAGAACATATTCATTATATGTCGTGTATGGAGGTAATAGTGTATATAAATCCTCATCAAATGATGATGGAAAATTATACTTGGATAGTATTATTAATACAAAGGTAACTGTTAAAACTGTTTCCGTTACTGCTAGTAATACTGTTACTTTAAGTGCAAGTGTTAAAGACTCTAAGACTTCAAGTAATATTAATGGTGGTAAACTCTCTTTCAAGATTAATGGTAAAACTATTGGAACAGTAAAAGTATCTAAAGGAGGAGCAACCTTAAAATATAAAGTACCTGCAACATGGAAGGGTTCTTATAAAATTTCAGTAGTGTATGGAGGATATAACGAATATAAATCAGCAAGTGCTACAGGTACATTAAAAGTATCTCAAGCACCATCAACAAAGATAACAGTAAGTAATATTAAAGGTGCAGCTGGATCAAATGTTACATTAAAGGCAACTTTAAAAACTAGTACTGGTAGTCTGGTAAAAAGTGGAAAAATTGCTTTTAAGATTAACAGTATAACAGTTGGAACTACTACTGTTAAAAATGGTGTTGCAACTCTGAAATTCCATATTTCATCAGAATTTGCTGATTCATCATACACTATTTCCGCTGTATATGGAACTAATAATAACTATTTATCAGCAAGAGCTAATGGTACATTATCCATTATCGCTAAGGATAATATCCCATCAAATCTAAAGGAATATCTTAAAGCTACAAGAAATTGTGAAGTAAATAGTAAAACAATACAATCCATTGCTAAAAAATTCTCTGGATATACTAGTACAAAAGCTAAAGCTACAGCAATATTTAATTACTTAAACTCTATTACATCATATAGTGGTTATTATGATACTAGATATGGTGCAGTAGGTACCTATCAACGTAGATATGGTAATTGTGTGGATATGTCACACTTGTTAATTGCTGTTTCAAGAGCTTCTGGTATTCCAGCAAGATATTGTCATGCTACATGTACATTCCGTAGTGGACTTGTAGTAGGTCACGTATGGGCGGAATTATATGTGAATGGTAAATGGGTAAGTTGTGATTTAACATCCAGCAGTAATCGTTTTGGTAAGATTGTAAACTGGAGATCACATACAACAATACATAGATATATATCCTTACCATTCTAAGCTCCTCCACAAAAATCTCATTTTTTTCTTTTTTTATTTTATTATTGTAATCATTGTTCAATTGCTATTTTTATTTTGATTAGAAAAAATTTAATTAAACACTTTTTATAAATCTATTATTTAATAACAACTTTAGGGAGTAGTAATTAAATGATATGGGATGAAGAAATTGAATGCATGTCCAAAGAAGACATGGAAGAATTACAACTAAAACGATTACAGGAAGTCGTTACAACAGCTTATAACAAAGTACCATATTATCACAAAAGATATAGTGAAGAAGAAGTATATCCAGAGGACATAGAAACTCTTGAAGATATAGAAAAATTACCATTCACAACAAAAACTGATTTAAGAGCATCATATCCCTTCGGATTATTTGCAGTACCACAGAAAGACATAGTAGAAATCCACACATCCAGTGGAACTACAGGAAGACCAACAGTATCTGGTTATACAAGAGCAGATTTAGATATTTGGTCAGAAGTTATGGCTAGAGGTTTGACTATGATGGGCATAACTGATGAAGATATAATACAAAACACTCATGGTTATGGGTTATTTACTGGTGGTTTTGGTGTACATTATGGTGGACAAAAAATCGGTGCAACAGTAATACCAATATCTACTGGTCAAACACTAAGACAAATCGAGTTAATGAGAGATTTCCAGACAACAATGATAATTTTCACTCCATCCTATGGATTACACATAGCAGAAGAATTAGAGGAAATGAATATCAAGCCATCTGACCTAAATCTTAAAGTTATTGGTTTTGGTTCTGAAAGTTGGACAGATGAAATGAGAAAACAAATAGAAGATAAATTCCAAACTCCAGCATACAACATCTATGGTTTAACAGAAGTAATGGGTCCTGGTGTAGCAATAGAATGTCCAGAACAAGATGGACTACATTTATATGAAGACCACTTCTATCCTGAAATAATTGACCCAAACACTATGAAACAAGTACCTGAAGGACAAGAAGGCGAACTAGTTTTAACAACATTAACAAGAGTAGGAATGCCATTAATACGATTTAGAACTAGAGATATTACAACATTACAGCATGGAAAATGTGGATGTGGAAGAACACTTGCAAAAATAAGTAAAATAAAAGGAAGAACCGATGATATGCTTAAAATCAAAGGTGTAAGCGTATTCCCATCACAAATTGAGAAATCATTACTGTCTATTGAAGGTGTAGAACCACACTACCAGATTATATTAACAAGACCTGATGTTTTAGACCAAATAGAAGTTAAAGTTGAAGCATCCCCAGAAATATTCTTCGATAATGTGAAAGAATTAGTGGGTATAAAAGACAAATTAGCTGAAGCAATACATGACGAGATAGGATTAAGAGTTAATGTAACACTTGTAGAACCAAAAACTATAGAC
>CACZOU010000055.1 GCA_902782945.1 uncultured Methanobacteriaceae archaeon | reverse complement strand
TTTATATCTTATTTTGAATACATCTTTATAGAGAAACGTTTATAAAGGATTACTAATTAATATCTATATTAGTATATGGCATGCTGTAGTTTGTCCGAATAGAATCAAGACATAAAAAGTAAATAATATCCATAAATTTTTGACATATAATTGTTGTTAAATTCTAGATTAATATCCTTTTCACCACACACATGATATTAATAAAGAGGCTACATGCCCCATATACTACTTTTACTTTTCAAAAAATTTTATTACTGATTTTTATTATATTAAATTTAATTCTATTTCTACTAAATAATACTATGAATATAATTAATAGATACAACAAAAATATAGTATAATACTAAAAAAATTATTGTAAGTAGTCTAATTATTTTTTTACAATAACTATATTAAATTTTATAGGAGAATTTTGATGATACGATGTATTTCTTGTGGAGAAGAATACGATAATAATGAAATAATATATACATGTAAAAAATGTGGATCAATTCTAGAAGTAGAAACCGAAGTTGACGATATTCCACGTGATACCTTTGAAAATAGAAGAGACAATATCTGGAAATACAAAGAATTTTTACCAGTTAATGCTGAAAACAGAGTAAGTCTTGATGAAGGTGGAACACCATTCTGTAAATGTGATAAAATAGGAAAAGAATTAGGTATAGACCTCTATGTTAAAGTAGAAGGATCAAACCCTACAGGAAGTTTCAAAGACAGAGGAATGAGTGTTGGTACAACAAAAGCTATAGACCTCGGAGTAAACATGGTCGGATGTGCATCTACTGGTAACACATCAGCTTCATTATCAGCTTACGCAGCACGTGCAGGATTAAAATGTGCAGTAGTATTACCATCAGGTAAAGTTGCACTGGGAAAACTGGCACAGGCTATGTTCCACGGAGCAAAAGTATTTGCTATTGATGGAAACTTTGATGATGCATTAAAAACAATTACAGAACTTGCATTAGATGGTGAATTATACTTATTAAATTCTATTAACCCATACAGGTTAGAAGGACAGAAAACTATTGGATTTGAAGTAGTACATGATTTAGGATGGCAATCACCAGACAGAATCATACTACCAGTAGGTAATGCAGGTAACATTTCTGCTATCTGGAAAGGTATAACTGAATTCAGAGATGCTGGATACATAAAAGACACACCTATGATGACAGGTATACAGGCAGAAAACAGTGCACCTATAGCAAATGCTGTTAAAGCAGGAACTGATACTGTAACTCCAGTAGAAAATCCTGATACTATTGCTACTGCTATAAGAATTGGAGCTCCTGTAAGTGCTGTTAAAGCTATGAGAGCAATTAAGGAATCAAATGGTACTGCTGAAACAGTTTCTGATGATGAAATTCTTGCAGCACAGAAGTATCTTGCTAGAACAGAGGGTATTGGTGTAGAACCAGCATCTGCAGCTAGTATTGCTGGTCTTAAGAAATTAGTTGAAAATGGTGAAATTGATAAGGGTGAACGTGTTGTATGTATTGTAACAGGACATGTTCTTAAAGATCCTAACATAGCTATTGAAGCATGTGAAGATCCTACACCTGTATCATCAGACCCTAATGAGATTAGAAAAGTTTTAAAAAACTTATAAAATAAGGAATTTATACTTTTCTTTTCCACACCATTTACTTTTTAATTGAATATAGAACTTTTCAACTAAAAGAAAAATTATTTTTTTTGTTCTGATTAATATGATGATAATAGTTACTGGAACTCCAGGTACTGGAAAAACAACTGTCACACAATTACTAGCAGATAAAATAGATGCTAAACTTATTAGTATCAATAGTTTACTAGAAAATTATGATTTGAATCTTGGTATTGATGAGGTTAGAGGTTATAAAATTGTTGATACTGAGAAGATGATTCCTATTGTTGATAGTATTAAAGATAAGTATTCTGATGATTTAATAATATTTGAGGGTCATCTTGCACAGGATTATCCTAATGCTGATAAAGTTATAGTGCTTAGATGTGATCCTAAGAAGTTAGAGATGCGTCTTAATACTCGTGACTGGCCTGATAGAAAGGTTCATGAGAATGTTTCTGCTGAGATATTAGGAGTGTGCACTAGTGAGAGCTATGATACTTATGGTGATATTGTCCAGGAAGTTGACACTAGTAATTTAACACCTGATAAGGTAGTTGATGTGTTAATTAGTATTATTAATGATGAAAAGACTTATCCCTTAGGTGAGGTTGATTTTCTTAGTGAATATTTCACATACCTTGACTAGTATAAAAAAAATTTTATTATTTTTCTTTATTTAATAGAATATAAAGTTTTTTGATAAAGATGTGGAAATAGATATTTTCTATTTAAAATAGATTGAAATTTATATAAAAAAACATGTAATTGTCAGGATTATGTGTTTAAATTCTTTTTTTGAAAGCCTTAAAACAGAAGGTATTTAAATAATAAAATATAAAAATTATATTATTATTCTTAAGTTTACTATCTAGATTTTATGTATTTTTCATAATTTCATTCCTTGCACTTAAGAAGAATATTCTA
>CACZOU010000054.1 GCA_902782945.1 uncultured Methanobacteriaceae archaeon | reverse complement strand
CTTGACCTGATAGATACATTCTTTGATGCAGCATGTGCTAATAATTGTTTAACATTTACAAATGACTAATTAAACAATTATCTTCACCCTCTTTAAAATAGAATTTAAGACTTATTTTACTAAATAAAGTTCTGAATTGATGTAACTTTTTCTAAGCAAATATTATTTTTTTACTTTTTCTAAAATTAGAAGGAAATCTTTTAAGAGAGTATTATGTTACTCTCTTCGATTTCCTGGTACTCTATTTATATTAAGTACTACTATTTCGGAATGTGTTCCCAGTCTTATTGGTGCTGCAAATGCACCTACTCCCTCAGTAACTGACAGATATGAGCGATATGTTTTGTCTTTTACTGTTACCTGTCTGTTAAATAAACCATTGCTGTATTCGAACATAAGCTTTGAAACATAGTTTACTGGGAAGAATTGTCCTCCATGTGTATGACCTGATAATTGTAATTCTATTCCCATCTTTGAGAATTCATCCCAGTATTGCGGAACATGGTATATGAGAATATTATTCATTGTATCAGATATTGGTAATTTGTAGCTGTTATCCAAATCTAAGTTATCAAATGAGAATCTTAATCCTATGATATTAAGATTTACATCATCATATATTAGATTATCATCATCTAGTATTATTACTCCAGCATTTTCTAATGCTTTTTTCACATGATCTATTCCCTGATAGTAATCATGGTTTCCTGGCGTAAATATTACAGGCATTATCGCATCTTTAAATCCCATGAATGTATCGGGAAGTATTGGACTTGAACCATCTGCTATGTCACCTGATATTATTGTGATTACTTTAGTATTTTCTTTCTGTTTTTCTTCAGCTATTTTATTAATATTATTTACCAATTCTGTTATTGTAGACTTGTGTATCATTGATCCTATATGTATATCTGACACGTGTATTATTGTCACAGGTTTACTTGGTTTTTCTGATTTTTCCTTTAGATATATTTCATATCCTCTAATGTAGTTATGATGTGCTACGTAGTATCCTATTATCATAAATAGAGGTACTAAGAGTACTATTATTGTTTTAATTGTCAGTGATAATTGTATGAAAAATCCTATTATATATAAAAGGATTATCTCAAATAAGTACATGAATGATGCCCATAGCCATAATCCCGATATTTCAACTAGTATTTCTGTTATTCTATGACTTTTATTTCGTTCTATTGATATTGGAATTATTCTGATAGCTGCTAGTATTATTACTAAGTTTATTATGATATATAAGTTTAAATTGATTTCTAGTATAGTTGATAGTGATGTTATTATAAAGTAGTTATATATCATTAGCAGGAATGTGAATAGTACTCCTTGTATTTGAAATCGGCGTTCAGCATAATCTATAGTAACACTTCCTCTTATCCTTTTTTTTAAATTATTTGTTGTTTTGTTAATTGTTTTTATACATAGTTTTTCCAGTTATCCGATATATCGTCGAATGTTCCTCTTGTTATTCCTAATGATAATTCCAGGTTGTGTGTCATTGTTTTTATTACTTCGTTTTCATGGGTTTCTGACCATAATGGTTGGGTGTAGAAGAAGAATGGAATTGTCACTGCTAGATTCATAAGTAGCAGTACTAAGGTTTCCTCTTCATAGATTGGTTTGAATATTTTATTTTTTATTCCTTCATCTAAGACTTGTCTTATTAGTGGTTTGAATCTTTCTATTCTTTCACAGATGATTTTTATGAATATTTCACCATCTAGATTTTTTACATCGTGCATTAATGTTTCTTCTCTATGCATAAGAGAAATTATTTCATAAACCATTTCCTTAATTTTGTCTATTGTTGTTAAGGCTTTATTATTTAATATTGTAGTCATATTTTTTATCTCTTTATCGAGATATCTATTAATAAGGATATTTTTAACTTCTTCTTTATTTTTAAAGTAATGATAAAAAGTTCCTTTTACAACGTCTATTTCATTAATGATATCTGTTACTGTTACGTTGTTATATCCTTTTTCATTAAATAATCTCTCTGCTGTATTGAGTATTTCTTCTTTACGTTCTTCTGGTGGTAGAGAGATTCTGGTTTTTTTCATGTTATCTATCCCTTCTGTTATTATCGATAACTATATATATTATCATATTTAAAATTTTTATACAAGTAGTCAATGACTAGTAGTCAATGACCTTTAGTTAATGAATTATTAGGAATGATAAAGAAGAAAAAAAATAAATCGAGGTATTAAAAATGGAATCAAAAGAAAGTCATGAGGAAATAGAAACAGACAAAATGATACGAACTTTTGAGAACATCATAAACAATGGACTATCACAAAAACTATTAAACAGTGCACTAAACTACTGTGATAAATGTCAAAAGTCACATCTAGAATCTGCACTGGATTACTACCTGGGAAAACAAGATGAAATCTGTACAACCTGTAAAATAACCTACAAACTAATACAAAAAATAATAAAAAAATCATTAGAAACATTTGACACATCAGAAGAAGCATTAATAGAAACCATGCAAAATCCAGTATGGGAACGAGGATTACTAAGCACATTCAAAGGAATGAGCAGATTCAAAGTAAGAAAACCATTTACACCTGGAGCACCGTATCAGATAGTCTGGAACATAACAAGAGCATGCAATTTTAACTGCATACACTGTTACGAAAATGCAGGACAAAAAGATGAGGACGAACTAACAACACAGGAAATTCATGAAACTATAGACTTATTAGCAGATATTGGAGTAGTTTCCCTGGCATTCAGTGGAGGAGAACCATCAATACATCCAGACATACTGGAATTCATAAAACATGCATCAGACAGAGGATTATTTGTAAGCATGGCATCAAATGGATATGTATTTAACACATACGAAAAAGCTAAGCAATTCAAAGATGCAGGATTAGAGTTCGTACAACTAAGTCTAGACGGCTTAAATCCTGAAACACATGATTCATTCAGAAATGTTAAAGGTTCATGGAACAGAGTAATAGAAGCAATCAAAAACTTCCAGAAAGCAGGAGTATATACTGGAATATCAACCACGGTAACCAAAAGAAATAAAGACGAAATACCAGACATGATAAAATTCCTAAATGATTTAAATGTAGATTGGTTCATGTTATATAACTTCATACCAACAGGAAAAGGATCAAACATAAGAGACATAGATTTAAATCCACAGGAAAGAAGAGAATTACTGGAATTAATATACAAAGCTAACGTTGATACAGACATGAATATCATGTCAACAGCACCACAATTTGCAGATGTAGCAGTGAATAATGACACCGGTAACCAGATGGTACCAACTCACTTCTATAATGTAAATTACGTAAATCCGGCAATGAAGCAACTATCTGAATTCATAGGAGGTTGTGGAGCCGGTAGATTTTACATGAGTATAGAACCTAATGGAGACATATATCCTTGTGTATTTTTCCCACATAACAAGGATGTATTATTAGGAAATGTTAAAGATAAGAATATAGAAGATATATGGATAAATCATCCTTTATTAAAAGAGTTCAGAAGTAAAGATATTCTCAAGGACCATTGCGGTAATTGTGAATCAAAATATATATGTGGTGGTTGTAGAGCCAGAGCATATAATTACTTCCAAGATATATTATCTCCAGATCCTGGTTGCATAAGAAATCAGGATGCATGGAATAAGTTAGAAACCAAATAAAGCATAATTAAATAATAATTTTCAAAGAATCTAGAGATGATCTTCTTCATTGGATTTTATCATTAGTAATTTAATATGTATCAATACCTCGATATAATAATCAAAAATACATCATATGAATAAGGAAAGTTATCTAATATTATATTTTTTTAGAATCATAAATTAGGAACATATAAAACCTAATGAAGAAGATAATTTTTTATTTTTTTTTATTTTTAGAGGTATTGAATTAAAAATATTTTTTTTCTACAAATATACTATTTTTTAATAAGATTAGCGAAATTATTCTAATAAGATAATTACTCATTTTATTCTATTTATCTAGTACTTCTTCACTTTTGCTTATGGAATTTTATCTTCTTCAACATTTAATACATTCAGTCCCCTGTTTATTCATATACAACTTGTTTTATTTTATTTATCCTCTAATTTTTATTAAATATAGACAGGTACTATTTTAAATCTATTTTTTAGATATAATATATAGAAGTGGGTTAGTATTGTATTTTTCATTATTAAAATACCACAAGTCATAACCTCTGTTATAGAAAAAAAACTGGAACTGGACTTGTTATTGAATTTATTATTATAACAGTTAGATTATATGAAAAATAGTTGAAAATAGGTGATTTGTAGTTGTTAATTAATGTATTCTACAAATCAGATTGTATAGGTTATTGAATAAAATTATTTTTAAACAATTTTAAGAACATCAGAATATTCAGGGTTTCCAATCATTAAATTACTTGCATATGGACATGAAGGAACAATTTTCACATCTTCAATACGTGCATGTTCTATAACTTTCTCTACTAATTTTTTAGCAATTCCTTTACCTGAATAGGATTCATCAACTTCTGTAAGAGTTATAACCCAGTTATCTTTTAATCTGGCGAAGTGACATTGCCCAATTTGTTTATTTCCATCATATGCAATACTACTATTATCTTTTTCTGCAAATTCTATGTTAATATTATTTTTATTTTTTAATTCATATTTAAGTGCTCCTGATGGACATTTATCAATGATTTCTGCTATTTCTGTAGCTGGTGCTACATTAATATCTACTCATGGCCTTTTTGTTGTGTCAAAGACTAGACTGTTACCTCTTACACAGTTGGTGGAATGCTGACATATTTCGGGATTCCAGAAAATATTAAGTTCATTATTTTCATATGTTTTATATCCCTTTGATTCTAATTCTTTTCTCATTGACATTGTTTTTACTCCTTATAATATTACTAATAAATATTATTTATTATTATACTATTTCCTCTATTCATATGTAATTTATCAACTGTAAAAAAACTAATTTTTATAACATTAATATATTATTTAGGTAAATCTAGTTTTATTTTTGTTTAATGATTATTGTTGTTATTATGATTTGCCATATAAGTATTTATAACAGCAGTTATAAAATATATATTAACAATGTGAAGTGATAAAATGAATATAGTAAATGATTGGGACCAAGATTACATAGACAATTTAAGAGAATTTGATAAAAACATAAAAGAATCATCAGTAACACTAAACTATGATTTCATAACAGAACACTACTTTGAAATGTATGAAGTAGCATTAAATGCCGGAACAATAATGCCATACAGATTCAATACTATAGGCCTAGCATACAAGGGACATGACCATGACAGACCAACAAAATTCAAAAACTTCAACCCAAAAGTAAAAGAAAGACTAGAAAATGCATACAAAAAACGAACAGAACTACAATTCAAATTCGCAGACCCAAATTCTGATCAAAAAGCCAGATACGATGAATTCCTAGATAAAGAAATCTATGATTTTATTGAAGAATTCCCACAATTCAGGGATATAATCTACCACAATGACGATGAAAAACAGGAATAAAAGAAAACATGAACACAACTGAAGAAGTAAACAAAATACTAGAAAAAGAACAAGACAAAATGATAAAATACCTTAAATGGTATGAAAATCTGCCTGGTAACTATGCAAGCAAGATAAAACTTAACAGAAAATATGCAGCAGAAATCAGGGAACAACTAATAAACAATCCAGATGCATATCCGACAAAACTAGTCTATATTCTAAATGTTAATCCTATGGACTATAATAAAAAATATCCTGGAGCTGTAATGTATGAAAACTATAAAATGAAAGCATACCAGATACTATACCTAGAAAATAATGATAATATTACAGGATATGATGAAGATATAGGTTTTTCTATAGGTTTAGAATTAATTATGAAGGAATTTGTTGATAATCATCCGCAATGGTCTGAACTTATAAAGATATAGAATAAAATAATTCCCTTCAATCTACTTTTTTTTAAATATATTTTTATATATTACTTATTAATTTAAAATATAAATTATTGTATAAATATAAATAGTTTTAGATGATATTATGGATTTAATGAAAAATGTTAAAATTTGCAAAGCTCTTAGTGATCCTACTAGATTAGAGATTGTTACTATGATTAATGGCACAGAAAAATGTGCTTGTAGACTTCTTGAGCATTTTGACATAACACAACCTACATTATCACATCATATGAAACAGTTAACTAATTGTGGCTTAGTTGATGTTAGAAAAGAAGGTAAATGGTCATATTATTCCATAAATACGGATGTTTTAACTGAATTTAAAGACTTTGTAAACAGTCTTGAATCTAATATGAATGATACTTGTATTGAATGTTAATTTTTATTTAATTTTTTGGCTTATTTTTTGTTATTTTTCTTTTTATTCTGATATTATTATAACACTGACATATAGATAATTATCAATATATTTAAATAAAATAAATTAAAAAAAAATACTATAACAATAACACATTGATGATTATCAATGTATAAGAAGGTTTAGAAAATGACAAACGAATCAAAAATTAGTTTCTTTAACAAATATCTA
This sequence comes from uncultured Methanobacteriaceae archaeon, assembly GCA_902782945.1. Taxonomy (GTDB): domain Archaea; phylum Methanobacteriota; class Methanobacteria; order Methanobacteriales; family Methanobacteriaceae; genus Methanosphaera; species Methanosphaera massiliense. The sequence goes on along the minus strand of CACZOU010000054.1, from coordinate 6,387 downwards.
ACCATATGGGTATTAATATGTATGGCTATAGGTATCTTCATAAGCCAATACATACCTATCATTCCAAATTTCTTAAAACAATTTGAATATGCTCAAATATCAATTCCTATTGCAATATTAATATGGATAATGATTTATCCAATGATGCTAAAAATTGACTTTAAAAGTATTAAAAACGTGAAAAATAATATAAAAGGAATAATACTAACGTGGTGCGTAAACTGGCTAATCCAACCATTTACAATGTACTTAATATGCACAGTATTCTTTTTTATAATATATCAAGGAATATTATCAACAAACATGGCAACAAATTATCTTATAGGAGCAGTACTTCTAGGATCTGCACCATGTACTGCAATGGTATTTGTATGGAGTGAATTAATGAAAGGAGATTCAGCATACACACTAGTACAAGTAGCTACCAATGATATAATAATACTATTTGCTTATGTACCAATTGTTACATGTCTCTTAGGAATTTCAAACATATCAATTCCATATGATACCTTAATATTATCAATAATATTATTTGTTGTAATTCCATTCATAGCAAGTATAATAAGTAGAAAATTTATTATTAATCATAAAAGTAAGGAATATTTAGAAAATAAGTTTATTCCGAAATTCGATAATATTACTACTATAGGTTTATTATTAACATTAATATTTATTTTCTCATCACAAGGAAATCTAATATTAAATAATCCATTAGATATTATATTAATTGCTATTCCATATATTATCCAAATATTTTTAATATTTGGTATAGGATATCTTGGTTCAAAAGCTATTAAGTTACCACAAAATATTGCAGCTCCTGCATCACTAGTTGGTGCTTCAAATTTCTTTGAATTAGCTGTTGCTATAGCCATAGCTTTATATGGTGTAAGTAGTCCAGTAGCTTTAGCTACGACTGTAGGTGTATTAATAGAAGTACCGGTAATGTTGACATTAGTACGAATTGTGAATAATACTAAAGACTGGTATAATTCAGGATTAAATGATAAAAAAATCAGTGATAAATATTATAATTAGCTATAATAATATATAGCTAACCATAATTTTCTTTTAAAATAATATAGAACTTTATTAATATTATTGATGTATATTATTAAAAACATGATTAAAAAATTATTGATATACATCTAATATTTAATTTTTAAGAGTTCTGTAGAAATCATGTATGATACTATTAACTAATTCAAGATTAAGAGTACTGTCTAGCCATTCACGTGGAATAGAATCTAATCCATAATATAATGCTGCAAGACTACCAGTTATTATACCATTAGTATCAGTATCTCCACCAAGATTAACAGCCTTTAAAACTGCATCCTTATAGTTGTCAGTATTATAACAACAATATAAGGCTACTTCAAGTGAATCAACAACATATCCAGTACTTGAGACTACTGTATCTTTATTATCTAGGAAATTTTTACTGTATAACTTACTAAAGCAAGGATATTTATCTTCAATGTCATAGTATTTTCGTGATTCATTTAAACCTCTTTTTATTAGAGTTTTAAAGTTCTTAGTATATCTGTCATGTAATATTTCCTGGACTATAAAGTTATAAATATTACATGATGCCTTACTTATACTATGAGCATGTGTTAGTGAGGAGATGTCATCTATTAGTTTTATTGATTCATCCACTGGTATATTATTTGTGTAAATATACAGAAGTATAGGCATGATTCTCATTAATGATCCATTACCGTTATTACGTTTTCCATCTCCACCACATTCTATTGGCTCAATTCCCTTACTGTAGTTTTCTATAGCATATTTCGTTGTTCTTCCAACATCAAATGTTTCACCAAGTGGCGTGTAATCACCATTATAGTACCATTTCTGGAAGTTATTCATAATATCATCATAATCTACTCCTTTTTTTAAACTGTCCAGTAATGCTATTGTAAGAGAACTATCATCAGACCATGTTCCTACAGGCATGTTATATGTACCGTGACCCGTCATACCAGTAGCCGGGTTATCTAACATTTCTTCATGTGACTTAAACTCGTATGGCACTCCAAGTGCATCAGCTACTACTCCACCATATATTGCAGCTTTTATGTCTGTTATTGTTAATCTATGACTATCTTTTACTAATCTTCTGAAGTTTGCTGATGATTCACGCGGATTATCATGTTTCATTATAGCAGATACTATTGCTACTCCGTCAAATCCATATTCATTTATTACTTGTGGCGTGTTGTATTCCTTTACTCCGCCAATTGCTACTCTTGGTATTGTGATGTTTTCATCAACTTTTTTAAGGTCTTCCTTGCTAATTACACTACAGTCCTCTTTTGTTGAGGTAGCTTGTATTGCTCCTATTCCCAGATAATCTGCTCCATCTTTTTCTGCTTGAAGGGCATCTTCATAGTTTTCTGCACTTATACCTATTATTTTATCTGGTCCTAGTATTTGTCGTGCTATTTTGCATGGCATGTCATCCTGTCCGAGGTGTACACCGCTACTGTCAACAGCTTGTGCCACATCAATTCTATCATTAATAATTAATGGTACATTGTATTTATCAGTTATTTGTTTAACCTTCACAGCTAAATTATAGAATTCTCTTGTTGTACTATTTTTTTCTCTTAGTTGAACTATACTGGTTCCACCAATTATAGCTTTTTCTATTATGTCAAGAAATTCCTGTTCTGTGAAGTCGAACTGATCTGTTACCAGATATACACTATAATCAATATTCATCATAAAATTTATTACTCCATCTTTGTTAAATTAGACATTGAAGTTAATGTTTCCTCATCCATTAATGATAATTCATCTATTAAATCCACACCAAAGCTACCAGTACCCCTACCATCAGTTTCTACTTTTATAGCTGCTTTTTGTCCGGCTATTCCCATTACTAATGTTCCAGTGATAGCTGCTACAAGTGGTGTTGTTATAGCTGCATATGAAGCTATTACGCATCCTAGCATACATCCGGTACCAGTTATTCTGCTCATCATAGCATCACCATTTCTAATAGTATAAACACTTTCACCATCGGAGATTATGTCTATTGGTCCGGAAACTGCTATAACAGTGTTTAATTTAGATGCTATATTTTTTACTAATACTGCCTGGTCACTTATAGTTTCCTCATTAATCACATCAGTTTCTGCTACATCTACACCTTTAGCCTTAGTACATTCATCTAATATTCCATATAGCATTGCTATTGCCTTGATTTCTGATAGGTTACCTCTGATTATGGTAGGTTTTGATTCTGTTATTATATCAATTGGTGTTTGATTTCTTATTTTACTAATTCCTACTCCTACAGGGTCTAATACTAATGGTATGTTTGATTGTACTGCTTTTTTTGCTGATTTTTTCATTGTTTCCACTTGGCTTGTTGTTAATGTTCCAATATTTATGAGTAATGAATTAGCAATTCCTGTTATTTCCTCTGCTTCTTCTGGTTCATTAGCCATTATAGGTGAACCACCTACTGCTAGCACTGCATTTGCACAATCTTTGACTGTTACTACATTTGTTATGCAATGTGTTAGTGGACTATCCGTCCTTAGTTGTTGTACTGCTTCTATTACTTTATCATTCACTGAATTATCAATCATGTTTAATCTCCTTATCTATAGTAATATTTCTAGTCTTAATAATTATTAAATTTTATTACGTAAACACGTTTTAGGATGTTTAGATTTTATTTAAAATAATTAAATTATAAAAAAGAGTTTTTAAGAGAAATTATCTTCTTATAATATATTTACTAATAATTGGCTCGAGTTTATAGTATAATTTTTCTGTTAATGGCAGTGATATTAATATGTATACATATATACTTAGAATTACTGAAATAAGGTTAGAAATTCCACTGTAAGCATATAATTGCTGTGAAATAGCAGGATATATTGTTGCTAGTGATGATACTGCTGCTACATTCATACTTGTACTTCCTACTCCACAGGCTAGTGCATATGCATATGGATGCAATGGTATCAGTGTTGAGAGTACTGATGCAATTATGCTTATAAATATTGTTCCTAATACTGCTCCTATTAAGTATACTATCATGAATCCGTTTACTTCTGGTGAATTAAATCCATATTTATCTATTATTACTGCCATTTGTGGTTCACGGCATATGGAGCTTGTCATTCCTATAGCTTCTCTTTTGAATCCTAGCAGTAAAGCAACTGGTAATGCAACAAAAATTGATCCAAGGTCTCCTATTTCTTCAAGTAGTATTAATGGCCCTGTATTAATAAGTAAGGTTATATTTTGACCACTTATTATTGCTAGTTTTGCTATTAAGGGTCCTATTAGTAGTAGTAATAGTTTAGATGATGTTCTTGATTGTTTTTCATCTATCCATTTAAAAGGTTTTAACTGATATAATAACATCGCCAGAACTAGTGCATAGATTATGGGCAATATTACAAGACTTACCCCTTTTATTAGATGTATGTGAAATATTCCAATGTATTCTGATATAACTACAATTATTAATATTGTTAGATGTAGTTTATAGTCAAACATGTCAATATTGTCTGTTTTATCTTTTTTATCCATATCAATACATCTTTCATAGTTTTTAATTCTTTAGTAGTATTATGTATAAAAAAAGTAATATATTTATTGTAAAAAGAGTTTTATTGGAGGTTATGTGAAGTATTATTCTCTTTAAATACTTCTTATATGATTCCTGTGTACATTAATACACCCTGTGCTATTATTGCTGATCCGAGATAAGTTCCTATGATTACAAAGAAAGTTACGATAATTCCTCTTATTCCAACCTTTTTAAATTCTCCTAAGTCTTTTCCCATTGCTACACCAGCATATGCTAAGAGAATTGTTGTTAAAGATACTAAATCTACTTTGGATGTATAATATATGATAGGTCCAGATATAGGACACCATGGAACTGCTAATAGTAATCCTATTATGCTTATATATATTATTGCAGGGATGTTATATGGAACATATTTCTCTATTATCATACCTATTAATGTTATCGCACATAATATAAGCATTCCTACTAATGATTCTTCAAATGGGTACTGATATCCTACCCAATTTCCAATAGCTGACATTACAGAGAATATTAATAGAATCAATATCCATTCCAGCACTGTGTTAATTGATAATACTTTTGACACTATATCATATCCTCGTCTTCACTATTTTTTCTAGATAACAATTTACTTATAGGCGGTTCTAGAATTTTATATAACCATTGTGTTAAAGGTATTGCTACTAGAATATATACATACATTCCTGTTACCATTGACAGCATATTTGCCATTCCACTGAATGCCTGTAGCTGTGTTGACATGCTCGGAAATATAGCAGATAATGATGCTACAGCTGCAGCATTCATACTTGCACTTCCTATACCGCACGCCATTCCATATGCATATGGATGTAATGGAAGTAAATATGCTAATACACTTACTAATAAACTTATAAAAGGTGTTCCTAGTACTGTTCCTATGAGAAATACTGAGAAGAATCCCTTTGTCTCTGGTGAATTAAATCCAAATTTATCTATTACTACTGCCATTTGTGGTTCACGGCATATGGAACTTGTCATTCCAATGGCTTCTCTTTTGAATCCTAGCAGTAAAGCAACTGGGAGTGCTGCAAATATTGTTCCGAGATTTCCTACTTCCTGTAGTAGTAATGCCGGTCCAGCATTGAATATTATTTCTATATTTTGACCACTTGCTATAGCTAATTTAGCTAGTAATGGACCTATCAATAGCATCATAATTGTACTTGCTTTACTTGATTGTTCCTCTTTTATCCAGGTTATTGGTTTTGCTAGATAGCATGCTACTGCCAGTACTAATGAATATAATAAGGGCATTAATACAATTCGTATTCCACCTAAATTCAGTGTATACATACCTATGTATTCAGCTATTATTATAGATACCAGAATTGTCATATGCAGTTTATAATCTTTTCGTGCTGATTTTAGTTCTTCATAATTATCCGAGTCCTTTTGTTCCATTACCATTGAGTATCCCCCAGTCATATAATATTGTTCTTATCCCTACAAACTTTTATTATTGTTATATCATATGGCTTTTTACAGGTTTTGTGAAATAAATTTCTTAATAATTAATATTAATATTATACTTATATAAAAACATTCAATAATAAAATTAATAAATACTATAAACATTTTTTATATTATACTACCATATTATAAAAATTATTTTATTAAAAAGATATTTTTATTATAATTTATTTATAGTTCACATAAACTCTTAAAACAAAAAAATAATAACATTAAAATTCAAAGAAAAATTCAATTCCTAAAATAAGTATAAAAAAGCTAAAAATAGTATAAATAATAGGAACAAAGTTATTCCTGATATAAGAATAAAT
>CACZOU010000053.1 GCA_902782945.1 uncultured Methanobacteriaceae archaeon | reverse complement strand
CTCCTTTAAAATAGACTTAATAGTATAGAAACCAAATTGACTACCTGCATTTACCGCTGCAGTCCAGACTTTAAAATAGACTTAATAGTATAGAAATTTGATTACATTTTTTCCAATAAAATAATAGAACTTATTTTTGATAAATGAAAGGATATTGACGTTGACTTAAAATTCAAGTTGACGTCATATATTATTTTTTTAGATGACTTTTTTTCATAGTATATTAATTAGATATGATATAATAGTATATAATTAGTAAATTTCATGGTGAATATATTGCCAGATAGTATTAATGATTATTATTCACATACTGATAATAGGAGGCTTGTTGATCATCTTTTGAATGTTGCTGTTAATTCTAGACGTATTATTGAGGAATTAGCTGTTGAAAATAAGGGTCTTTTCATGGATCTTGGTTTTCTTATTGGTTTATGTCATGATTTTGCTAAGAGTACTACTTTTTTTCAGGATTACTTATTTAGTGATGACCCTGTATATAATAATGATAGTAAGGGTCATGGCCGTTTATCTGCTATTTTTGGCTATTATGTTATAAAGAATTATTTTAGAAAATCAGAGGATACTAAATTTTATCCTATATTAGCTTATATTGTGATTAACAGACATCATGGTAATTTGATTGATGCAAAGGGTATTCTTGGTGAAACTAGTATTTTAAATCAGGAGCATATCACACTTCTTCAGATTAAAAACTTGAAAAATCAGAAGTATACTCATAGATTTCAGAATCTTAGAAAGTTTTATAAGGCATATAATATTAGTGTTAATGATTTTATTGGCAAATATGAGTTAGTTAAGCAATATATTATCCGTGATTTAAAGCTTCTTAGTGGTGATATGAATTTAGTTAATTATGAAGAATTAGTATTCTTATATTCTGTTCTTCTTGATGCTGATAAGTTTGATGCATCAAATACTAGTATGCATCTAAGAAAACATATCTCACCGGAGATTATGAGTAGTTATGTATCAGCGTATCATGATTATTCATCAAATATAAGTAGTATCAGGATGATGCATATAATGAAATTAACGCTTATACTAGTAAGTTAGATTTAAAAAATAAAATCTATTCATTAACTTTACCAACAGGTATGGGAAAAACAATTGATATTATATCCTTCTTTAAAATTACGTGAAAAAATAGAAAAAGAGGAGGGATTTACTCCAAGAATTATATACACATTACCATTTCTTAGTATAATTGATCAGAATGCATCTGTAATAGAAGATATCCTATATAATTCAGATATACGAGGAGTTGATTATCTTCAGAAACATACCTCATTATCAGATAGTAATTATACTCCCTCCGAGAATGATTTTGTAAAAGAACAATCACCAGAACTTCTTATTGATGGATGGTACTCCGAGATTATTATTACAACTTTCATCCAATTATTTTATTCACTGATAAGTGATAAAAACAAGTCACTAAGGAATTTTCATAACATAACAAATTCCATAATAATCCTAGATGAAGTACAAACAATACCACCAAAATACTGGTACCTACTAAAAACAATATTCATCGACCTTGCTAGATATTATAACACATGGATAATCTTCATGAGTGCAACACAACCACTAATTTTTAATCCTAAAGAAATCAGTGAAATAATAACAGATAAAGACAAATACTTCCAACAACTAGACAGAGTAAACTACTACTTCCACAATAACAAAATACCATTAACCACATTTGCCCATAATATGGTTACAAAAATAAAAAACAATATAAACAAAGACGTGATGTTTGTATTAAACACAACAGAATCCTCAAAATACCTTTATGACTACTTAAAACAAAATCTTAATAATAGTTTCCAATTAATATACTTGTCAACAAACCTAATACCACTAGACAGGTTAGATAGAATAAATAGGATTAATACAAAAACAAGTAAGCAAAAGATAATAGTAACAACACAGCTAATCGAGGCAGGAGTAGATATCGACGTTGACATAATTTACCGTGACCAGGCTCCAATAGATAGTATAATATAAACAGCCGGAAGATGTAACAGAAACAACAAACACGAAAAAGGTGAAGTACACCTAGTAAAACTAACCGATAATAAGGGTAATACATACTCAACAATATACAGCCAAACACTAATTAAAGCAACAGAGGAACTAACAAGAAATATTAACATAATCTCAGAAAAAGAGTTCAACATGAAAATACCCGAATTATACCATGAGAAAGTAAAAGAATCAATATCACAGGAAGAATCACATAGATTAATGGAAAAAATAGAGAAGCTAGAACTAAGAAACCTGCAAGACGACTTCAGATTAATCGAAGACACGGATAAACTAGTAGATGTATTCATAGAAAAAGACGAAAAAGCAAAGGAGATCTGGAATAAATACAGGATTATAAGAGAAACAAATAATAGAGAGGAATTTAAGAAAATAAAACCAGAATTCTATAACTACGTCATACAAATCTACAAAGATAAACTAGGAAACAATGAATATGATGAAAAAAGAGGAATAGGATACATATCACATGATAATATAAAAGATAGTTATGACGAGGAAACAGGATACATAAATGAAAAATAAATGAAAAGGAAAATATTTTTTTTATCTAGTATCCATATGTTACTATATGACCACTAGAATCAGCAATTCTGAAATAGCCATCATCATAATGAATTTTATGTAAGCCGTTTCCCATATTTTCTCTAGAGACTTCATGTTCACTTGGATCCCAACCATCAATTACTTCATCTTCTAGATATGGGGACTTATATTGATCAGAATAACTTGAACCTGATCTCGCGTTACTTTGTGAACTACTTGAACTAGAGCTACTGGAACTAGTGTGAGTAGTATTTGACTGATTTGTTGTATTATTTACACTACTATTAGTTATATTTGTTGTGTTATTTGTAGTATTATTAGAATTATCATTAATCATTATATAAGTTACAGTCGCAGCTATTATAACAACACAAATAACAATAGTAACACAAATCATTATTAAATTATTTCTTCTTATAATTACCACCCTCCTGTTTTTTTTTATTATATCATTATATATTATTTTGTAGTTTTCATAATAAAAAAATTCATTTATTAAAAATAGAGCAAGATTATAAATAT
>CACZOU010000052.1 GCA_902782945.1 uncultured Methanobacteriaceae archaeon | reverse complement strand
ATAGAATTAATGTTAATTAATCCTATCTACTATTACTTTTATACAATTAATCTATTCAAATGATTCTTCATAGATTTTTACAACATCATCTACAGTAAACTTATAACGGTCTACTCCAAATAACATACCCATACTATCAAATGCTGTATGAGCCATTTTTTCAAATTCATCAGGACTTACATCATAATCAGACATTTTTATCTTATCTACTTTAATATCTTTATGGAATTGGTCTAATGCAGTTATAAAATCCATAGGGTCCTCAGAGTCTTCAATACCCATAACTTTTGCTAATTTGATAAATCTGTCATCACAAACATGTTTCTTGATTAAAAATGTAAAGTAAGCTTTACTTAGTAAAATTAAACCTAAACCATGTGGGAGATTATGATGATATGCTGATAATGCATGTTCAAGAGAGTGTAAACTACTTGTATTTCCTACACTCATAACTAAACCTGATAAATAGCTTCCAAATGCTACTTTTTCTCTAGCTTCAATATCATTACCATTATTTACTGCTTTAGGTAAATATTCATGAATATTACGAATAGCTTCTAAAGCATACATATCAGAATACATGTTAACAATACCATTGATATAACCTTCAAGACTATGAGATATAGCATCAAATCCTTGGAATGCAGTGTATTTTTCTGGAACAGATACCATTAATTCAGGGTCTATGATTGAAAGTATTGGGAATAAATCTTGTCCAAAAATTGCTGTTTTTTCTTTAGTTTCATTGTTACTTATTACTGCACCCATATCTGCTTCAGATCCTGTTCCAGCAGTAGTAGGTATAGCTATTAAAGGTAATGCTTTATTTTCTGGAGTTTTTTTACCTCCTGTACCAAACTGAACATAATCCCATAATTTTCCAGGGTTGTTAGTAGCTAATGCAATTGCCTTAGAAGCATCCATTGCACTTCCACCACCAATGGCAATAATGATATCACAATTTTCTTCTTTTGCAATATCTGCACCTTTATCAACTGTTGTATTCAATGGATTTGGTTCAATCTCATCAAATAATACATATTCCATGCTTTTTTTATCTAAATTTCCAATTAATTTATCTAAATAACCATTTCTTTTCACTGATTTTCCATTGGTTGTAACGATTAATGCCTTTTTAGCATCAGGTAAAAATTCATAAAGATTATTTAATTTTCCACTACCAAATTCAATATGAGTAGATACTGTATCGAAAAAATTATTACTAGTTTTTAAAAATTTGTTTGACATAATTTATTCTCCTAGTTTAATAGAATCTTATCTTTATAAAATAAATATTAAAAAAAAATTCAAGACTCTATATTATACTAATATATTTAAATATTTAAATATTTCTAATTATAAGAAGTATAGTAAGAATAAACATAACAAGTTATTTTAAAAAAAAAGGAATCTTGTTTTCTAATTAATTAAATAAAAAAAAGAATGTTATTATAAAAAAATAAAAAAAAATAAATTAAAATGGTAGTTGAATATATTCATGAATTGTTCCACAGCTATTCCAATTTACAATATGTCCAAAGGTATTACTTGAAGATGTAGCATCACAATATACCCATTTATTATTAACATACGCTTTTACCCATACATGACCTACTACAAGTCCACTTCTAAATGTACATGTAGCATGACAGTATATAGCAGGAATATTTGCTGTACGTAACATAGCAATTAATAAATGTGACATGTCAACACAATTACCATATCCACGAGTTAAAGTACCAACCGCTCCATATCTAGTATTATAATATCCACTATAGTGAGTATTATCATTAACATAGTCAAATATTGCTACAGCTTGATTATAGGTTCCAGATACTCCTTTAGTAGCTGCTGCAACAGCTTTTTTAATTACTGAACTATTAACTTCACAATTAGTAGTTATTTGAAGATATTTTGAATAACCAGCAGGTACTATATTAGTATTTGAACTTGAGTTATCTGTATTAAGACTATCTACGTCAATTACTGTTCCATAGTTAGAATATTCTCCATAATTATATATGTATGCAACTGCTCTTGTATAGAAATAAAAAGCATCATCAAAACTCATACTAGTACCATTAACTGTTATAGAATTAGGAGATCTTCCATTAATGATATAACACTTAACAATACTTCTAGCTAATCTACTGTAATCATCTTTTGTTATTTGAGTACCATTAGCACCACTAGATGTCTTAGATAAATTATTATAATTGAAATTACCTGCGTAGTAAGAACTATTTGTACCATATACATTACATAATAGATATAAGAAATCTGTTGTTGTTACACTAGTTCCATCAATGTTAACAAAGTTAGGTAATCT
>CACZOU010000051.1 GCA_902782945.1 uncultured Methanobacteriaceae archaeon | reverse complement strand
TTTTATTATATAATTAGTAATTATAAGTAAAATTTATTATCTATACTTTGTTTATATTTGATATTTTTTACTTTTATTATTTATTCTATAAATAATTTTTATTTTAATTTATTTAATATATGTTTTATAAATAATAGCTTTGTATATGCCTTTTTCAAGTGTTTTAATACATATGATAAAAAGTAAAGATGATTTTTCGTTTTATAAGTTATTATAATGTTGATAGAGGTTTTATAAATACTATTTAGTACTAACCAATCATTAAAAAAAGAGTGTAAATAGAAAAGTTATTTTATTATAGTATTTTTAGTCATCGAATAGATTTTTTGATATTTTTATTAGTTCTGCATCTTGTTTTAATAGATTTTTTTCTGTCACGTTTTTTGTGCATTCTTTTTTCTGTGAACTGTATTCTTGTGCAAATGATATGCTCATAAAGTCTATGCCTTTAAAGTCTAGTATTATATCATTATCACTTATTTTGTTTATTTCCTTAAATAATTCTATTGCTGCTACGTCGGCTGATAGCATTCGTGGTAGTATATCTATTACTTTAATCTCTTCAGTCATATTATTCACCAAAATGTTCTTCTACTATTTTTAATTTTTCAGGAATATTTATTGATTGAGGACATGATTCTATGCATTTTCCGCATCCTACACAGTTATGGGCTTTTTTGTCTTCATGCATATGAAATCTGTATTGTACTGAGTTTATTGTTTCATCTCCTAGCATGTCCATGTTGTATTCTCTAAAACACTTAGGTATATTTACGCCAAATGGGCAGGGCATACAATAGTTACAGGCTGTACATGGAATACTTATTAGTTTATCGTATTCTTCTTTTACATCTATTAGCACTTGTTTATCTTCATTGTCTAGCATGCCTATTTCTGCATTATCTACTAATGCTATGTTTTCTTTTACTTGGTTTAGGTTACTCATACCACTTAGTACACAGTCTATTTCTGGTTTGTTCCATAGATAGTTAAATGCCCATTCTATTGGTTTATAGTTTCTCTTGGATTTGTGGAATATTTCCTGAACTGGTTTAGGCTGATTATTTGCTAGTTTTCCACCCCGGAGTGGTTCCATAATCATTGTGCCTATGCCTTTATTGTCAAGTGTTTTTATTCCTTGCAGTCCTGTATTATCATTTTCATCCAGATAATTTAGTTGGGTTAGTGTGCATTCCCATTTGTCATAATCATCTAGTATTTGATTTAATAATTCATTAGATCCATGTGTTGAGAAACATGCATGTTTTATTCTGCCATCACTTAGGGCTCTGTCTACAAATTCGTATAATCCTCCTTCTTTAATATTATCATAGAATGAGTCTTTTATGGAGTGTACGAAAAATAGTTCTATCTGATCTGTTTTTAATCGTTTTAATTGTTCATCTAATGTTTTATCAAAGTATTTCCAGCTTTTTATTTCCCATGATGGCATTTTGGTTGAAACGTGTACTTTATCATAGAATCCTGAGCTTAATATATCACCAAGTATTGATTCACTTACACCTGGTTTTGATCTGTCAGTTGTATGATAAACCCATGCTGTGTCAAACATGTTTACTCCATGTTTAACTGCATACTCTATCATTTGTTCTGTTTGTTTTATATCGACGTGTTCAGGATTTTCATCTAATAAGGGTAACCTCATAGCACCGAATCCTAGAATTGATGCTGATATACCTGTTTTTCCAAGTGTTCTATATTTCATAAATATTATATTTGATATTAATATACTAAATATTTAATGATTTATTGTTATAAATTTTTCGATAATATGAAATAAATACACACTTTTTTTAAACATTATTACATTTAGGATATAGTCCCTATAAGATTTATAAGAAAAAAGGTATATATAGAAATGAAATATATAATATATGATAATCTGAGGTGAAATAATATGACAGAATTACCATTAGCACCCCTAAAAAGAATTCTTAAAAATGCAGGTGCTACACGAATTAGTGACGAGGCAGTAGAAGAACTAGCAAAAGTATTAGAACAATTAGGGGAAGATGTCGGCGGTGAAGCAGTTAAATATGCAAAACATGCAAATAGAAAAACTGTTAAGGCAAACGACATTAAATTTGTAATTGATAATAAATAATTTCACATAGAATAACTATATCTTTTTCTAAGATAATCTAATAAAAACATATAATTATTTCCCAATATCCACGACATGTATTGGGAATAAAATTACTCTTTTTATAATGAAAAATTATCCAACATAAATACAAACTAATTAAACTAAAAAGAATCTTCTAAATAAATAAGGAGTTATCCATTTTGTCAGGAAAATCACAAACTACACACGGGAAAATAACAGATAACATATTTAAATTCACGATATTCATTAAAATATCCTGTGATATCTACTTAGATAATACAATTACATCAATAATTAACCAAACAATGGACTTCAAAAACAATACCCAAGTAATATTATTAATTGATACCTATAAAACTCCCATAAATATAGATGAATATATTAGAAGATATCCTGAAAATATCACTGTTATTCACCTCAAGGACTCAGCTAATCATATAACTAATAAATCAGAATTAATAAAGGGAAAATATGTCTCACTAATTAACTGTGGAGATTATATAACAAGCACCACACTAGAGAATACTTATAACTATCTGGAAGAATACTTCGATGAAATAGATTTAGTATCAATACCCGTATACACGACTGATAAACACGTTCCTGATAACTTAAACTATAAATTCAGTACTAGTAATGTTATTAACCTTGTAAATAAGCCTAACAATCCATTAACCTATCTTAAATCTACATTTATCAAAAAAGATGTGCTATTAAGTGTATACTCAGAGAATAATCATGAACAACTACCCTGTTCTACAGTAATTAATCAAATAATATTAAAACGATTGAAGTATGGTGTTCTAAGCACTGATAAATACTATGCAAATACAATTAATAACCCGCACGTTGAGAATATACTAGATTACATGGATAATTATCTTATTAAACTATTAAACATAGTCCGTGATAATAAGAATAGTTTTCCATACATATCCTATCTAATAACATATGAATTACAGAACATAATCAGAATACACACACTTGACATGTTAAATAATAAAGAAAAAAAGCTGTTCTGGAATAAGCTAGAATATCTTTTAAGCTTTATAAATGAGCAATATATTATAAACAATCCTAATATTACAAGTGAAAATAAAACATTTCTGTTATACCTCATAAACAAGGATGAAAACACAATCATCACAACTAGCAGTAATGATGCAGTCATTAAAATTAAGGATTATGACATAGACAGGTTAAGTAATAACAAGATTATAATAGACATTGCAGAGATAAAGGATGACGTGCTTGATATTGAAGGCTGCTATTCATCAAGTTTTAACAACCAGCGAATAGATGTAAAGCTCATCGTCAATACAAAGAGTGACAGTCATGAGTATAATCCTGAATACATTACATATGATAGTCCTGAACGTAGTAATATACAGCATATCTCGATAACATGGAAATATATCAAAAACTTTGTATTTAAAATTCCATTAGAAAAAAATGTTAATGCTACATATACCTTGGAAATTGTGTTAAAACATGGGGGAGAAAGAATTGTATATAAACCTCTTATAAGCTTTGGTGGATCAGCATCAATATCCATGTCTACACCATACCATGTAAGAGATGATAAAATATTATCATTCAAGGATAACAAGTTACAGGTAGAAAAATATTCATTCCATAAAATGATTAAATATGAAGCTAAATCATTGATGAAGATATTACATGAAAAAAAGAAAGGATACATGCATGCATTGAAATTACACCTATTGTACCTGATTCTTTATCCATACATGAATAATAAGAAAATATGGTTATTCATGGATAGATCAGACTCTGCTGATGATAATGCAAAATACCTATTTGAGTACTGTAACAGTGCAGAAGATAATATCATTAAATACTTTGTAATCAGCAATGAATGCAGAGATTATGCCAAATTAAATGATAAATATGATAATATAATATGTTTTCAGTCATTAAAACATGAATTATTATACTTGTTTGCCAAGAAAAATATTAGTTCATATGTGAATGATTTTCATACAAATCCATTCTATGATAAGAATAACCAGTTATACAGGGGAATAGCCAGACCGGATAAGATATTCTTACAGCATGGCGTTACTAAGGATAATCTATCAGAATACACTAATAAATATAAGAAAAATGTATCACTGTTAACAACAGTATCCACATTAGAACGTGACGCATTCCTAAGGGAAAACTATAATTATGATGAAAATGTAGTGCAAGTGCTAGGATTTCCTAGATATGACTCACTTACAAGTCAGCCTGAGAAAATAGTTCTATTTGCACCCACATGGAGAAATAATATTAACAGTGCCGAGAAATTCATTAACTCCGGTTATTATGAGATGATACAGGAGGTCTTATCTAGTAAACAGTTAGAGAATACTATCAAGGAAACTGGTTATAGGTTAGTGTTTAAAGCTCATCCATTACTAGAGGAGTATGTTGACCTGCTAAATATACCTGATTATATAATTGTTTCCAGGAATGAATCATATCAGGAATTATTCAGGAAAAGTTCTCTGTTAATCACGGATTATTCCTCTGTCTTCTTTGATTTTGCATACCTTAAAAAGCCTGTTATATATTACCATCCGATAAATGATTATCATTACAGGGCGGGTTATTATAACTATGATACTATGGGCTTTGGAGAAGTATGTGTAACAGAGAATAAGTTAATAAGTATAATAGAAAAGTATCTTAGTAATGATTGTATTATGGAGGATGAATATAAATCTAGAGTAGATGCATTCTTCAAGTATCATGATTCCAGTAATTGTATGAGAGTCTACAAATGGCTCTTAAAACATTGAAAAAATAATAAGTATTGAAATAAAAGGGAGAATAATTTAATGTTCTCCAAAAATCTTTTTTTTTATTCATTTTTAGCAAATTCCACTTCAAATGCTATGACAGGGTATTCTAATTCAAAGTTTGTTAATACTTCCGGATGTATTTCTCCAAAGTATCCCTTGAATGTGAATGGTGTGTTATCATTTAATGGTTTTGTTGTGAATTCTGCACATCTGCCCTGTATGAATGTTGGATTATCAGAGTCAGCTAATTCCATTTCAAATCCCATGTTAGCTACAAATGATTCTACTATTGATTTTATTGTTGTAAAGTTTGCCTCGGATGATATCTGTGCTGCTGCAAGTTTTTTAACTGTGACCATTTGTGTTTCCTGTTCTGGGTCCAGGTATGCAACATCACCTATCTCGAATATTTTCTGTGGTAATTCCTCGTGTTTGTTATCCTCTAAAAATTCCAGTAGACTATTTATTAATGATTTTCTTATCATTGTTCTGTCTTGTGTGATTGGCTGTGCTACTGTTACTCTGTCTTCTTCCACTTCTTTTCTTAGTTTTGTGTAGTGTTGTTCTTCACTTGTTAACATTAAGCTTTTTATTTCTGTGAATGATAATCCTATCATTACTTGTTCTATTATTTGGTCAAACTGTCTTTTAGGGTCTGGATTTGCTATGGTTGCAAAGTCTGGTAGTTCAGCTGGTAATTCATTGAATCCGTATCCTAGTGCTATGTTTTCTATTATGTCTACTTCGTGTAGTATGTCTATCCTGTATCTTGGCACTGTTACTCTTACTGTGTTTTCATCTATTTTCTCTGCATTGAATCTGGTTCTTTCTAGTGTTTCTACTATTTTATCTGATGTTAGATCTATTCCTATGTATTCTTCTGCTGTTTTAGTATGTACATCTATTATTTTTGGTTCAAATTGTGGGTATGTTATGTTGTCCCTGTATGGATAGTTTACTTCTATTGTTTCTATTGTTGCTCCGTTTTCTGATAGGTTTGCTGCTATTATGTTTAGTGAGTTTGTTACTGCTGTTAGGTCTGTTCCTGTCACATCTATGAATAGGTTTTTTGTGTCTGTTGTTAGTTTTGTTAGGTCACTGTTTATGATTGGTGGCATTGACATTATGTTTCCTTTTCCATCGACTATTAATGGGTATTTGTCAAAGTCTTTTAGGAGTTTTGCATATTTTTCTCCTTTAGCATGTTTTTCTAGTATTTCGTTTAAGGTTAGGTTTTCTGTTGATTCTAATGGGATGAATTTTACTTCATCTGGATTTCCTGCTTTGTAATAAAATGGTCCTTCTACTTTATCGAAGTCGTGGATTCCTATTGCTACTTTTTTTCTGTCTCTTCCTATTACCCAGTGTAGGTGTTCCTGGAATTCCATTATGTTGACTAGTTCTGCATCGTCTATTTCTACATTTCTTATTATGCAACTTGCAACGTATGGTCTGATGTTTTCTAGTTCAGGGTCTACTGTTATTGTGTTATCTGATTCTTGTACGTTGTATTCTGGTATTCCTTTTTCTAGGTTCAGGTATCCTTTTAGTGATCTTACTATTCCTTCGATACTATAGTTGTCTGGACGGTTTGGGAAGAATTCTGCCTTGACTTCGGTATCATCGTATGATTCTACATCACTTGATATCATTGGTAGTATGTTTATTAGTTCGTCTTTTGGTAATTCTTCTCCTAATTGTTTGTATAATTCTTCATATGTAAAATTTATTACAGGCATTTTATTATCATCCTTTGTTTTATTTTTTTAGTTGTGAAATTGTATTATAATTATTTTAAGAAGTTTATGTGAAAAAAAATTAAATTTATTTTTTATTTTTGTGTGGAATCAAGTGTTTTCTTTTACATTGCTAGTATTATCATAAAGAATATTGATTCTATCACAAAGTGTAGTGATCTGTGTTGGAGCCACGTCATCTCTAGGTTAAAGTAGTTGTGGTATAAGTCTATTACTAGGTGTATTGCTCCTGCCAGTATTCCTATTGTTGGTGACTGGAATACTAGTGTTAGTATTATTACATGAAATATTGCTTCTAATACTTCGTGTGTTATCCATGTTATGAATGATGATTGTACTATGTTGTATACCATTTCTCCAAAGATAATATAGAAATCTGAGAATGTGTGCCATATTATTCCGTGGAGTTCATCGGAACAAGCTAGTACTATTGCTATATAAAACCATTCTATGTTCATTGATTTCACCAAAAAGTTGTTAAAAATTTATACATTTTATTTGTTCAACTTTTATATTATATTTATTTATATGTATTTCTTTTCTTATTATTTTTTTCTAATCTTTTTGTTTGTTTACTGATAAACTTACTATACTATTTTTATTAATTTATGACTATATGTGAAAATAACGATATACTTTTCTAAATAATTAAGTCATCATATGTTCTTTAACAATGTGAAATTTATATATATCATAGAACTATATTATAATTATTAAATAAGAAAAAGAATAATTAAATAAATAAAATAATAAAAAAATATTTTTAATTAAAACGAAATTAATTAATAAGTAATAAAATAGGAGGAAATAATCATGAAACCACCATGTGAAATAGTCGTATGGTATGTTATACCATCAATAAGATCAAAATTAGCTAAAGAACTATTAAATTTAGGAATGAAACAAAAAGACATTTCTGAGTTATTAGATATTACCCAGCCAGCTGTATCACAATACATCAGTGACAAACGTGGACATGAAATAGATTTCGCACCAGAAGTAGAACAATACATTAAAGACATGGCAAAAGACATGAAAAATGGTGATCTACAACCTATAGACTTAATACCAAGATTCTGTCATGTATGTAAAACCATCAAAACACAGGAAGTTTTATGTCAATTACATAAAGAAAAAGTTAACATTCCTGAACACTGTAATGTATGTATGGGTAGCTTATCCAATAGAACTGCAGATGAATTAAGAGAATAATCTTAATAAATTTTCAGTATTTTCTTTTTTTTAAAAATTAAAAATTTTATGAAATCATTTTTTTTTATACTAGAATAATACAGTTTGTTTAGAATCTCTTAATAGTAAACGTTTATTCTTGGATTGTGTTATCTTATCTTTTTCTGTGATTTTACCTAACAAGAGTGGTGACTCTGGATTATGTAATTTATAGTTATTTTTTGCTAATCTCTGATTTCTGTTAGCATAACAGTATTTACATTGATTAGGACAGGTATTATATGCTCCAAAGTCATGTGTTGGAACACATCTGCAGCCGTCTCTTAGTCCGATATGCTTAATTTTTCTGAATTTTATGTTATTAGCCTCTTCTAGTATCTTTGTTGTTACACATGCACTATTTCTGATTCCATACTTAGTTAAATCTTCATTAATTAAACAGGTTTGTATAGGTATACCGTACTTATTTGCTATTTTTCCTAAGTGCTTTATTATATATTGAGTATCTTCCCTTGTAAATGGTATTATCTCTGGCATGTTTATTTTTACTTTCCTGTACATGTCAACAAAACTAAAGATTGAATAATTAATATAATTGTTTATTTCTGAGGCAATATATTCAAATGTCTCCAGGTGGTCATCTATTGTATAGTTGTCTGTTATTAGTATTGGATCATATCTCCATGCTATCCTTTCTTTTCCTATTATCTCTGATAATTCTGTTAATGTTTCTATGCTTTCATCTATGCTTGGTACGTTGGGCTCTACGTCTTTTCCATAGGCTGTGATAGTGTACTGACATAGTATATTATAATTTTTGTTTATCTTGTCTATGTGGTCCAGGAGTGGTTTGTAGTTTTTTGAGCAGAATATCATTGCATCAACTTGTTCTGGTCTTAGGTCAAACTTTGATACTTGGTGCTTGTCGTATGGATTTCTTGAGTAAACATATCCCTCTTTCAGTCTATTAAGTAGCCATGGCGTGTAGTAGTTTACTATGTCTGTTCTTATACTTACGTTATATATCATGTTTTGACCAGCTGTTTTTCTTGGTTATTAATTGTTTTGTTATATTTTTTTATAAATGTTATTTTCTATTATATCAATAATTTTATAACAATGTTAAAAATATTTAATAAGAACTAAAAACTAATAAAATAATATGACACTATTTACAACGAAAACTCTGCAAAAAACATTAACTCCACAAGAGATATTAGCAGGAAACTTTGGATTAGAAAAAGAGGGACTACGTATAACCAAAGAAGGAAAACTAGCAACAACACCTCATCCACAAATATTCGGAAAAAAACTCGAAAACCCATACATAACAACAGATTTCTCAGAAAGCCAAGTAGAAATAGTCACACCAACATACGACACAATAGACAAGGCATACTACAATATATCCTTCCTAGTAGACATAGTAAACACAAACATACCCGACGATGAATACATATGGAACAACTCACTGCCATGCATACTACCACCACCAGAAGAAATACCGATAGCAAAATACGATAAAACCAACAAAGCAGGAAAACAGGCAGAAGAATACAGAAAACAACTATCAAAAAAATATGGAACAAAAAAACAACTAATATCCGGTATACACTACAACTTCTCATTCAAAGAAGAAACAATAGAAAAACTATACAAAAACACGACACACAACTACACCTACCGTGAATTCAAAGACCAATTATACCTGAAAATAACAAGAAACTACCTGAGATACAGATGGCTAATAATATACCTAACAGGATGCTCAGTAGGAGCACATAAAACATTCACCAAACAATGTCTCAGTCTACTAGAAAAGGAAGACGGAAACGACGGATACTACAGTACAAAAGGACCATCATTCAGAAATGGTACAAGCGGATATAAAAACATAGAACACCTCTACCCACGCTATGATACAGTGAAAAACTTCCTTGATGATGTAAACAGATTTATAGATAATGGAAAACTATCAGAAGCCAAGGAATTATACACTCAAATCAGACTAAAACCAAAAGATAAAAACAACATGATACAATCATTAAGAGATGATGGTATACTATACATTGAAATAAGAACTGTAGATATTAACTCATTCGATAAATGTGGAATATCTAAAAAAGACATGCAATTCCTACATCTATTTATAATATATCTCTTAATTAAAGAAGAAACAGAATATGATAAATGGCAGGAAGAAGGAGTATACAATGAAGAAAAAATAGCAGAGCAGGGATATAATCCACATACAGTACTACTAAAAAATGGCCAGGAAACAAATCTGAAAGAGTGGGGACAAGAAATAGTCAATGAAATGAAGGAAATGAATAAAGAGTTAAACCTACAGAAAGAAGAACTAATTAATATGGCTGAGGTAAAAATAAATGATTTCTCAAAAACTCATGGAAAAGAATTAGTAAATATTATACAGAACAAGGGATTTATAAACAGTCAGATATCAATAGCTAAAAATAATAAGGAAACAAGTATTGACATGATTGACGAGGAATATATAAGAAATAATAAAAACCTAAAAGAAACATATGTCAAAGCATTACCTGGAAGATTCAAATACATATCCTCCCAGTAAATACTTCTTTTAACCATCAATTATCCGAATAATTATAGTAAAATATTCTATAATAGATACTACTACTTTTAAATAAACAAGTCTCTAACTATAAAATAAGAAATTATAAATAATCCATGTACATACAACACTCTATTTTTATTAGAATTCATATTATGAAAAAAATAAATAACTACAATTCAATAGATAATTAATATATAACAATATTATATTACACTTACAAAAAAAATTAAATACAATACAACGGAGAAAAAGATAAAATGAAAAAAGACATAAACGACTCAAACTGGATAAGACCAATGCCAAACGCACTAGTATCCTGTAAAAGCAAAGATGGAAAAGAAAATGCACTAGCAATAGGATTCATATCAAACGCGGGAACAGATCCACTACTAATAATGGTAGCAGTAAGACCATCCCGTTACTCAAACAAGGTAATAAGAGAAACAAAAAACTTCGTAGTAAACCTACCAACAAAAGACTACCAGGAAGAATTCAGCTACCTAGGCAGTGCATCCGGATTTGATGAAGATAAACTGGAAAATATTAACACAGAAAAAGCAGATATCGTTGATTCACCAATACTCAGTGACTGTCCAATCAACTATGAATGCACATTAACAGATATATACTCACCAGGTAGTCATGACTTATTCATAGGAAAAGTAGAAAAAGTACACTGTGATGAAGAATACTTAAACGATGACGGAACAGTAAACTGGGATAAAATAAATCTATTATAACATTACTGGAGGAAAATAAAATGAAAAAAGATGCTATAATTGATAAATCAAGAATTGAACCAAAACCTAACACAATCATATCATGCCGTAAAGATGATGTAGATAATGCATTAGCAGTAGGATTTGCATCCAATGCAAGTCTAGAACCAGCAATGGTAATGGTAGGAATTGTACCAACAAGATACTCATATCATATGATAAAAGATACAGGAAAATTTGTAGTTAACATACCTGGCAAAGACTTTGCTGATGAATTCAAGTATCTTGGAACAGTATCACGCAGAGATGAAGATAAACTAGCAAATATTAACACTGCTGATGGTGATGTTGTAGATGCACCTATTTTAACAGACTGTCCTGTTAACTTTGAATGTACTGTTGTTACTTCCGTAAAACCAGAGAATGGTACTCATGAATTATTCATTGGTAAAGTAGAGAAAGTACACTGTGATGAGGAATACCTCGAAGATGGTATAATTCAGTGGGATAAAATAGACTTATTATAATTTCTCCCCATCATATAACCTTTTTTTAACTTCTTTTATCTAGATTATAAATACATCCTAATTTTATAATACTTTAAATGAAAAAAAAGTAGGGTGGTTATTTTAATACATTAACTTTTAACAGTATATGTATATTATATTCTGTTTAGAAATCTGTTTCTGTTTCTGCTAGTGTTTTCCATTTCTGGTCTTTTTCTGATAATATCAATTCATCAATATCATCCATAGGCCATTCGATTCCTATTTCTGGGTCATCCCATTTAATTCCGCCTTCATCTCCAGGGTTATAGAAATCTGTACATTTGTATGTGAATTCTGCTATATCGGATAATACTAAAAATCCGTGTGCGAAGCCTTCAGGGATGTAGAATTGTTTTTTGTTTTCCTCTGATAGGATTACTCCTTCCCATTTTCCATATGTTGGGGAATCTTTTCGGAGGTCTACTGCTACATCAAATACTTCTCCTTTTATTACTCTTACCAGTTTTCCTTGTGGTTGTGTGTATTGGAAGTGTAGTCCTCTGAGTACTCCTTTCTTTGAGCGTGACTGGTTGTCCTGCACAAAGTTAAATTCTAGTCCTGCCTCGTCAAATAGGTCTTTTTGGTATGTTTCCATGAAGTATCCTCTTTCATCACCAAATACCTGGTTTTCAATTATGTATACTCCTTCAATTGATGTTTTGTTAAATGTGAATTGTGCCATAATTATCTGTTCCTCATATTTTTGGTTATTATATGTTTTATCATTTTTGTGTTATACTTCTTATTAGTACAATTTTAATTGTATGGTTAATAAGTGATAATTAACTCTTTTATTAAAGTATTCTTTATTTTTTTTAATTAAATATTAATATATTATTAAATATAGATTAATATTACTTAACGAATTAATCATAAGATAAAACAACAAAGAGAGGTGTTATGATGAAAGTTGTTATTCTAGCTGGAGGATTCGGAACAAGAATATCAGAGGAATCACATTTAAAACCTAAACCGATGATTGAAATTGGTGAAAAACCTATACTTTGGCATATTATGAAAATATATTCATACTACGGATTCAATGAATTCATCATATGTTTAGGATACAAGGGACATATGATTAAGGAATTCTTCGCAGATTACTATCTACACACATCAGACGTTACATTCGATTTATCAAAAAATGAAATGACAGTACACAACAATTACTCAGAACCATGGAAAGTCACACTAGTAGACACAGGATTAAATACCATGACTGGTGGTAGAATAAAAAGAATAAGAGAATATTTACCAGATGATGAACCATTCATGCTAACATATGGAGACGGGGTATGTGACGTAAACTTGCAGGACCTACTGGAATTCCATAAAAAACATGGAAAACTAGCAACAATAACCGCAGTAAACCTGGCAGGACGATTCGGAGTACTGACAATAGACGAAGACGAGACAATCACACAATTCTCCGAGAAAACAAAAGAAGATGGTGGATGGATAAATGGTGGATTCATGGTAATGCAGCCAGAAGTAATAGACTACATAAAGGATGACACAACAGTATTTGAAAAAGATCCACTGGAAAATCTAGCACATGATGGTGAACTAAAATCATACAAACATCATGGATTCTGGAAATGTATGGATACAAAAAGAGACCATGACGCACTGGAAAAACTATGGCAAGAAGATAAAGCTCCATGGTATATATGGAAGGAATAAATCAGTATTATGGTGATATAATGCATGAATTTTATAAAGATAAAAAAGTATTAGTTACAGGTCACACAGGATTTAAAGGCTCCTGGATTTCAGAATGCCTGGCTAATATGGATGCAGATGTAGTGGGTTACTCCCTTAATCCACCTACAGAACCTAATCTTTATAATTTATTAGATCTTAATTCAAGAATAACATCTATAATAGGAGACATACGGGATATTGACAATCTGAAAAAGGTCTTCAATGAATATGAACCGGAAATTGTTATTCACATGGCAGCTCAGCCAATCGTCAGAGATAGCTACAAAGACCCATTATACACATATCAGACAAATGTCATGGGTACTGTCAATATCTGTGAATGCATAAGACAAACTGGTAGTGTAAAATCATTTCTGAATGTTACCACAGATAAGGTTTACGAAAATGTGGAAAAAGATGAAGGATATGTGGAAGATGATAAATTAGATGGCTATGACCCATATTCTAATAGTAAATCATGCTCAGAACTTGTTACACACTCATATAACAATTCATTCTTCAAAGATATAGGTATAGCTTGTTCGACAGCCCGTGCAGGTAATGTTATTGGTGGTGGTGATTTTGCTAATGATAGAATCATTCCAGACTGTGTGAGAGCAGTTGGTAGAAAAGAGGATATAATCATCAGAAATCCATACTCTATCAGGCCATATCAGCACGTTTTAGAGCCAATATTTATCTATTTAACAATAATGAAAGAACAATACAATAACAGTAAGTATGCAGGTTACTATAATATTGGGCCGGATACCAGTGATTGTATTACTACTGGTGAATTAGCAGATTTATTCTGTAAGTACTATAACAAGGATAATGATTTTAAAGTTAAATGGGTCAACAAATCAGATGACGGACCTCATGAAGCTAAGTTCCTGAAACTTGATAACAATAAAATTAAAGAAGTATTTAACTGGAAGCCTGTATGGAATATAGAAAAAGCGATAGAGAAAACAGTGGAATGGACAAAAGCTTATTATAATAATGATAACTTATTAGAAGTAACTCATGAACAAATGCATGAATACTGTCAAGAATTACATGGAGGTAATTAAAATATTTGAAAATAAAACAGAAGGAGAAGCACGGAAAAAAATACTGGAATTAGTAAAGGAATATACTGACAGATATCATAACCAGGAAAAGCCATTCAAGCAGGGAGATAGGATATCTTATGCTTCAAGGGTTTATGATCATGATGAAGTTATGAATCTAGTAGATAGTGCTCTTGAGTTTTGGTTAACCTCTGGAAGATATACTGAGGAATTTGAGAAAAAATTAGCAGAATATCTTGGTGTTACCTATTGTTCCTTTGTAAACTCCGGATCATCAGCTAATCTTCTTGCATTCATGTCATTAACTTCACCATTACTGGAGGAACGTCAGGTAAAACCTGGTGATGAAGTGATAACGGTAGCTGCAGGATTTCCTACAACAGTAGCTCCTATTATACAGTATGGTGCTGTACCAGTATTTGTTGATGTTACTATTCCACAGTATAATATTGATGCTGAACAAGTGGAAGAGGCCATAACTGATAAGACAAAGGCTATAATGGTTGCACATACTCTTGGTAATCCATTTAATCTGGAAAAAATTGTGAAAATATGTAAGAAGTATAATTTATGGTTAATTGAGGATAACTGTGATGCTCTTGGCAGTACTTATACAATTGATGGTAAAACAAAACTTACAGGTACAGTAGGTGATATTGGTACTAGTAGTTTTTATCCACCACATCATATGACTACTGGTGAGGGTGGTGCTGTTTATACTAATAATCCCCTTCTTAATAGAATTGTAAGGTCCTTCAGGGATTGGGGTAGAGATTGTCAGTGTGCACCTGGCCAGGATAACTTCTGTGGAAATAGATTTACACAGAAATATGGTGAGTTACCTGTTGGATATGACCATAAATATGTTTACTCTCACTTTGGATATAATTTAAAGGCTACTGATATGCAGGCGGCTGTAGGATGTGCACAGCTAGATAAATTCCCATCATTTGTTGAGAGAAGAAAACAGAATTTCAAAAGGTTATATGAGGGATTGAAGGATTTAGATGATAAACTAATACTTCCAGAGAAAGAGCCTAATTCAGATCCTAGCTGGTTCGGATTTATGATTACTGTCAAGGATAACTTAAACAGGAATGATATTGTTCAATATCTCGAAACTCATGGTGTTCAGACAAGAATGTTATTTGCGGGTAATCTTATTAAACATCCATGTTTTGACCAGATACGTGGCGATGATAGTAAATATCGTGTTATAGGTAATCTTGAAAATACTGATAAAATAATGAAAGATACCTTCTGGATTGGAGTATATCCTGGTATGACAAATGAAAAACTAGATTACATGATTAAATGTATAAAAGAAGCCATAAATCAATAAAAAAATAGATGGTTAATTATGGTAATGGTTAATTATTTTCTTTAAACCATTCCACTGTCTTTTTAATTCCTTCCTTGAAGGATGTTTCTATTCTAAAGTTAGTATCCTCTTCTAACTTTGATATATCACCCGTAAGATACATTACTTGATTAGGATTATAATCTCTTTTTCCAAATCCTAATTCATAATCAGGATTAATACAATCTTTTAAATCGATCAGATAATCCTTTAACCTTCTTTTTTTACCAGAGCATATTATATATGTTTGATTATTAACTCCATTTATTGCTATTTCATACAGTGCCTTTGCACAATCCCCTGAGTATATATAATCCCATACCTGGTCACCATTAGTTGTGTCAAATGGCTGATTATTTAATATTGCATTAATACAGGACCCTATGAGAGTTTTTTTATCTCCTGGTCCATATACACTTAAGATTCTAGTCCAGCAATGCTTGATATTTAATTCATCAGCATATAATCTGCTTAATTTTCCAGAAGTATATTTGGCTATTCCGTATGGTGTTACTGGATTAATACTAGTGTCCTCTGTTAAGGTTTCATTATGATTACCATATTCTGCCTGGGAACCTGTACCTACAAAGGATTTACATCCTAATAGTGATGCTAGTTTCACTGCATCCATGGTAATTTTTATATTATCTATCTGTGAATAGATGTCATTACGATAATTTCCATAGGTTCCCCTCCATCCTAGGTGGAAGAATATATCTGCCTGTTCTATCTTATCTTCCAGGCTACTTAGATTATTTAAATCACATTCTATGATTTTAACGTTAGAGTGCTGTGGAATATATTTTATCTTATCTGAATTAGGACGTGTGATAGCATATACAATATTTTCATTTTTCAATAAATTAATCAATGCTAATCCTATCATTCCTGTTGAACCTGTGATGACTATTTTCATATACTGCCACACCCCACCATCTTACTCATTTTTTAATAAGTCGATGTACATGTTTTCCTCTAATTCTTTTCTATCAAGGAATGGTTTCATATCTTCAAGCGGTGCAGATACCATTTTACCGTCAGGTAACTTTTTAGATGCAGATTTTGGTTCAAATGATTGTTCTGTATCAACAAATACCTCACAAATCATAGGAGTGCTTGCCTCTAATGTAGCTTTAATCACGTCACTTAAAGTATCTAATGAATCAGAGCTAATATATGGTATGTCAAATGCATAAGCAATCTTCTTCATTTCAGGGAAGCTTATGTCACCGCTATCAGGTCCTATTCCTACAAATGGTTTTTCAAAGAAGGAACGTTGTGTAATTCGTATTGACTGATATCCTTCATTATTTATTATAAATATCTTGATTGGCAAGTTAAGATATGCAATTGTTTCTAGTTCCTGGATATTCATCTGAATACTTCCATCACCACATACACATATTATATTCTCCTCAACACCCAGACATGCTCCAATAGCTGCTGGTAAATCATAGCCCATTGATGCTACTCCGGAATTAACTACTAATCTCTGACCTTTCTTAAGCTTATATCCATGGATACATGCACATGCAGCTCCATTTCCTGCAACTATTTTATCATTCTCTTTCATATTTTCAGACAAGGTATCTAGAAATGCATAGACGTTGATTTTTTCTCTCTGTTCATATTTTGAATTATCACATACTGGATATTTATATTTCCATACATTACACTGTTTTACCCAGTCAGAGTAGTCAAAGGTATAATCATGATAATTATCATCAAGGTATTTGTTTAGTTTTGTTAAGAATTCCTTAATGTCTGATTGTATAGGCATATCTATTGTTAATGTTGGTTTTTTGATTTCATTCGGATCTATTTCTACCATTATCTTATAAGCTTCTCTTGCCCAGCTGTCATAAGCAAATGATACTTGTCTAGTACTAAGTCTACATCCTAGTGAAAATACGAGATCACTGTTTTGAACTGCAAAGTTTGCAGGTCTATCTCCAAATGAACCACCACATCCAACAGTTAACTCATTTTCATATTCTAGTGAATCAGTTGCATTCCATGCATTTACCACTGGAATATTTAATTTCTCAACTACACTAATAAACTCATCATAAGCACCGTTAGTTCTTATAGCACTTCCAGCATAAATTACTGGTCTTTTTGCTTCTATGATTTTATCTATTACCTTCTGTAATACTTCATCTGTCACTGGTTTACCAAGGTCTAACTCCAATTCATCCGGATTAAAGCTGATAAGGTCATCAGTATCTATTATTGCTCCCTGTATATCTAATGGCACATCTATCCAGCATGGTCCTGGCCTGCCTATCATTGCCAAATATAATGCTTTTTCAAGGCAGTATTTTATCTTGTTAGGGTCAGTCACCATTTCCGCATATTTTGTCATTGAATCTACTGTGGATACTATGTCCCATTCCTGGTCCCCTAATTGTCTTAGGTCTAATCCTGTGCTAGCTACTGTCATCTCATATTTTACCTGTCCTGATATTACTAGCATTGGTATGGAATCCAGATAGGCTCCCAGTACGCCTGTTATTGCATTAGTTCCTCCGGGTCCTGTTGTTACACATACTGCCGGTAATTTGTTTGACATTCTATAGTAGCCTTCAGCTGCGATTGTACATGCTTGTTCATGATGATTGTGTATACAGTGTAGGTCTTTATTATGTCCAAATCCATCATTCAGATGCATCGCACCTCCACCTACAACTGTGAATAAGGTGGTTATATCATGTTCTACTAAAAATTGTGCTATGTAATCTGCTACTCTTATCTTCATCTTTTGCCTCTGAAATATTATATTATTATATTGTTTTGTTATCTTTGTACTCTTCCTGTACCATTACCTTTACTAAGATTTTCTACTTCTTCAACTGTGACTATGTTAAAGTCTCCTTCAATGGAATGTTTTAAACAGCTTGCCGCCGTTGCAAATTCTAGTGAATCCTGTAGTGACATTTTCTGTAGGATTCCGTAGATTAATCCTGCTGCAAAACTATCTCCTCCACCTACACGGTCTACTATGTGAATGGAGTATTCTTTTGGCTGATATATTTTTTCACCGTCATATAGTATTGATGTGAATTTATTATCACTTGCTGATATGGATGTTCTTAGTGTGCATGCTACTATTTTACAGCCAAATTTATCATGTATCTGTTTTGCTACACTTTCATATCCCTGATAGTTTATTTTTCCTTTTTCTACGTCAGTATTTTCAGCTTTTATTCCAAATACTTTATCTATATCTTCCTCGTTAGCTATGCATACATCTACGTATGGCATGATTTCTGTCATTATCTTATTTGCCTCTGTAGTTGTCCATAGTTTTGAACGGTAATTAAGGTCACAGCTTACTGTGACGTTATGTTGTTTTGCTTTTTTACATGCGGTGATACATATCTGGGATAATTGCTTGCTTAATGCTGGCGTTATTCCTGAGAAATGGAACCATTCTGCATCGTTAAATATTTCATCCCAGTTAAAATCAGTTGGTTTTGCCTGTGATATTGAGGAGTATGCTCTGTCATATATTACTTTGGATGGTCTTTGACTTGCACCTTTTTCCATGTAGTATATTCCCAGACGTTCTCCTCCACGTACTATACTATTTGTATCTACATTGTATTGTCTTAATGTGTTTATAGCGGCTTGTCCTATTTCATTAGACGGTATTTTTGTTATGAATACTGAGTTTATTCCATAATTAGCTAATGAGATAGCTACGTTTGCTTCGCTTCCACCATAATTTACATCAAATTTATTTGCTTGGAGAAATCTGTAATAGCCCTCAGGGGATAATCTTAGCATTATTTCTCCAAATGTCACTACTTTATTCATATAATCACTATAATTCTACATCAACTCTGCTTTTAAGGTCATCGAATCTTTGTTTGTCTTCATCTACTATTGACTGGTAATAGTTTAGCTTGTTTTTCAGGTATAGGTATTCGAATGTTATTGCTGTGTCAATTGCTTCTGAGTAATTTCCGTTGAGTTTTTCTATGTCAAATACTATTTTTCTTGTTTCAAATCTATCTATTTTATCTTCTAGTTCTTTGATGAAATCTATACTTTTTACTGATATTGTTCCTCCGAATGCTGAGTTAAATCCGTAATCATTTGATTTGTCAATTATGTTTGTACAATATTCCATCATTTGTTTACCGTTAATATCTGATTTTGGTATGTTGCATGATTTTGAGAAGTCACTTCTTCCAATTACTACTGTGTTTAGAAAATCCTGGTTTTCTTTGAATATGTCATCCATATTGTTGTATGCTGTGATTGTTTCTAGATTTATTATTTTGTCTATTGTTCCATCGGATTTTGAGGGGAATACTTTGTTAAATGCTCCTCTGAATTTTGAAGCTGCGAATGCTGTTTCTATCATTGGTGCCATTATTCCGTCTGCTCCAAATATTTTACAATCGTCTAAATCACGTACGGCTTCACATCCTCCTATTTTGATGTACATTTTTAAGCCTGATTTGGATATGATGTCGCGTAATTTTGTTAGTTCATCTTTTCTTGATCCTTCTGTTTCAAATTCAGATTTTACTGCTATTACTCCGTAATCTTTCTTTAATGTCTTCAATATTTCAATCATTTGTTTCTCTGTATCATTCATGAAAACACTCCACCGTTATTCAAATATTAAAAATGAAAGATTATTCTAAAAATAGAATAAAAATTCTTATAATAATATATATTACCACTGAATTTATTAAAATTAACTTAATTTTTAATTTTATTAAACAAAAATTAATAAATAATTATTCTAAATATAAATATTAATAAAAAAATGGAACGATAATAATGTTAGAAGACCTATTAGAATTAATACTAATCACATACAACAGAGATTCCTATTTAGATAAAACATTAGAACAATTATTAGATAGCCCATTCAAAAACTGTAAAATAACAATACTAGATAATTGCTCACCAGATAACACCCAGGAAATATGTAAAAAATACGTAGGTAAATTTCCAAACATGATAATAAAACGTCATAACATTAATATCGGGGGAAATGCTAATATACTACGAGCTGTTGAAACATCCACATCCTATTACACATGGATTGTAGGAGATAATGATGATTATGATTTCACAGTAACAGATGATGTGATAGAAGCCATTGAATCTAAAAAATATGATATCATAGATATATGCTCACCAATGCTACCGACAACACCAGAAAATCCGTCAGACGAATCATTAAATCAATTACTAGACAAGAAGAATAAAATTGAAGGAACTGATAAGACAAGCACCCGTGAAATATACACACAGGAATTAATTGACATAATGCAGGGAAACTTCTTCATGGACATGGCATTCATCTCTGGATACATCTACAGAACAAGTATTTATGATACTGAAGCAATGATACATGGATATGATAATATTCCAAACTTCTTCCCGCACTTCGTGTTAATTAATAAGGCAGTTGAAAATAATTATTTCATATATAAATCAGAAAGAGATCTTGTTATTCAACGTGAAAATCCACAGAATGATTCATTCACGTACACATTCACCAAGTTCTATGACGGATGGCTAAACTCAGCATTAATGATAAAAGATTCAAAGTATAGAAAGATTTGTTATCAAAATCTGGATAATCATTCACTAACCACAAACAATTACCTGATAGTATTACCTGTTGCTGTAATGGTAGATAAAGCCACAGGTCGACCTGACATTAAAAATAATCTCATATCACTAATAGCAGTATTATATAAACATAGCGGATGGATTAAGGGATTTTTCATATCATTACTA
Source organism: uncultured Methanobacteriaceae archaeon (assembly GCA_902782945.1). Taxonomy (GTDB): domain Archaea; phylum Methanobacteriota; class Methanobacteria; order Methanobacteriales; family Methanobacteriaceae; genus Methanosphaera; species Methanosphaera massiliense. Next base: position 613 of record CACZOU010000051.1, on the reverse strand, counting down.
TTATTACTAGTTTATGTAGTTCCTAGTGGAATATATAAACGATTATATGAACCAATGTATAACAGAGAACAGGAAAAATTAAAAAACAAGTAGAAAATGTAAAGTTATAGTTTAAAAAAAACTTTAAAAACATTATTTTATAGAATTAGTCTATTATTATACTATGGCTAAATATAACACAGAATAATTCAAAATAATGTTCCCTGTTAATGTTTTTTTATAAAACTCAAAAGGTGTTTTTATATATAAAACTTATGTATTTGTCTGTATAGGTAACAGACAATAGAAAATCTTAAAATTTTTATATATATAAGTTATCATAATTTCTTCAAGATATCGCTTATTTTTTAAAATAAATTAAGTTCATATTTAAAAAAAATGATATTAGTATACTCTTTGAGAATAAATCAGATATCCTAGAATACTAATAAAATATTTTTAATTATAATTTTCTTATATAAAATATTTGAAAAATTAAAGAATACTTAAACCTAAAAATAGATAATATTTATATTATCTTCCTATAAATATGAAGTATGTATTTATGATTTATTAAAAATCTACTGTTATAGTAGATATAAAGGGATATAGGACTAAGTTAAAATGAAATTTT
>CACZOU010000050.1 GCA_902782945.1 uncultured Methanobacteriaceae archaeon | reverse complement strand
TATTATTATGATTTTTCTATTAATTTTTATTTTTTTTAAATTATACTTATTATGTATTCAGTATTTTTGTTATTTTTTATTTTTTTTAAGGTTTGTTTAATTTTTAGTTAAGTTACTTAGATTTTATTATATAGTTGTTTTTTTCATATTATTAAATACCTATAGGGGTATAGGTATATTTCTCATATCAACCAACAATCAAAAAATCATTAAAATAAATTAAAAAGATCTTGAGAAATTATGTTTACTACAACATTACAATAATTAAACTTTATAGGTGAAAAAAATGAATGAAAAAATAAAAGAATATAAATATGATATAACAAGAATAACAATCTCAGCAATAGCATTGATACTCAGCTTCATAAATATAAAAATATACAGCATTGATCTATCTTGGATAGCCATATTACTATGTGCAATACCAATAATATACAATTCAATATTAGCTCTAATATATGAACATGACATCAAAGCAGACATATTAGTATCAATTGCAATAATAGCATCAATCTTCACAGGTGAAATATTTGCAGCTGGGGAAATAGCAGTGATAATGGAAATAGGTGGATTACTAGAAGAAATAACAGTATCCACAACACAATTACGAATAGAAAAACTAATAGAATTACAGCCAACTACCGCAACAATAATTAATAAAAACAATGAAGAAAAAATAAACGCATTAAATTTAAAAGAAAACAACATAATAAAAATAAGTCCAGGAGAAATAGTACCAGCAGATGGTATAATAATAAAAGGTATAAGTACAATAGACCAATCAATAATTACAGGAGAATCAATACCAGTTGACAAAACAATCAATGATGAAGTATACGCAGGAACAATCAACAACCAGGGAACACTAATTGTAAAAGTAACCAAAGATGGAAAAGAAAACTCACTTCAAAAATTAATTAAAATGATTGAAGACATAAACACAGACGACAGTAAAATAGTAAGACAAGCAGATAAATGGGCAAATTATATAGTAGTAATGTCATTAACCATAGCAATATTAACATACATATTCACAGGAAGAATAACAAACGCTGTAACAGTACTTGTAGTATTCTGTCCATGTGCATTAATACTTGCAACACCAACAGCAATAGTAGCAGCAATAGGTAATCTTTCAAAATATGGAATATTACTGAAAAATGCTGAAAAACTAGAATCAATTCATACAATAGAACATATAATATTCGATAAAACAGGAACCATAACAACGGAATACCTAAAGTAACAGAAGAAGTAACATTATTAAATGATACAGAAGAATTTTTAAAAATTACAGCATCACTAGAATCATACTCAGAGCATCCTTTAGCAAAAACAATAGTAAATCATTATCATGAAAAATATCCAGACAAAGAATTATATGAAGTAGATGATTTCAACATGGAAATATCTATGGGAATTAGTGGAAATATTAACAATAAGCCTTGCATAGTAGGAAATGAAAAATTATTCAAAAAACATAATATTAAAATTCCAATCATAAAAGATATTGATAAAAATCAGATATTAAGTTCAACCATTACATATACATACTATGATAATCAATTCTTAGGAATACTATTAATTCAAGACACACCACGTGAAAATGTAAAATATACAATGAATAACTTAAAATCTAATGGATATGATCCAATTTTATTAACTGGAGATAATGAAAATGTTGCTAAATATATTGCTAGTCCAGTTGGTATTAATACAGTAGAATCCAATTGTATTCCTGAAACAAAACTAAATTATGTAGAAAAAATACAGGACAATGGTGAACAAGTTTTAATGGTGGGTGATGGTGTAAATGATGTACTTGCAATGAGTAAATCAGACGTTGGAATTGCAATGGGTGATGTTGGCAGTGATATACCCATTAGTTCTGCGGGTGCTGTATTCATTAATGATGAAATAAAATTTTTACCCTACTTATTACACATTTCTAAGAAAACATTAAAAACAATAAACAGAGGAATAGCATTTGCAATGACATTAAATATTATTGCTGTAATATTTGGAATTATAGGAATATTAACTCCAATTACAGGAGCATTAGTACATAATATTGGTTCCGTGATTGTAATTATATTTGCTGCTTTAATATTTAAAGAAAAACCTGATAAATTTTTATCAAATAATTTAGAAAGAATATAGGAAGTTATGTTAATAGGAGTGGTTTAATCTTTCCTTTTTTTTAGATTAATCATCATTCTAAAACTTTAATAAATAAAATAAGTTAGGTGAGGAGTTATACTTTTTTTTAATTATTAGTGATATCTAATTTTTAGTTAATTACAAGAACATTTTAAATAATTTTGTAAATTTAAGTGAAAGTCTTGGTGGTAGTTTAAGAAATACTTTTATAACATCTTTAGTGCCAACATTAGTTAAATCAAGTTTATTAGCTGCTTCTACTAATTTATTAAAATCTTTATCTTTTAGTTCAAGTACTAAATCTCTAGCTACAGGTAGTTTAGGTACTACATTAAATGTTGACTCATTAAATTTATCAGGATATTCTTTTAGTTTATTTGCAGAGTAATCTCCTTCCTTTATTGCACTTGCTGCTACTTGACCGGCAGCCATACCACCCATCATACCAAGTATAATACCTCCACCTTCTATAGGGTCAACTTGGCCAGCTGCATCTCCACATAACATTATATTATCATCATATATTTTATCTAAGAGACCAGATATAGGGTCACCACCTACATTGAATTCTACAGGCTGTGCGTTCTGGGTATGTGGACATGTTTTTACAAATTTATCAAGGCATTCTTTTGCTGTTTTTTCTGAAAGATCACCAGCAATACCTAATCCTACATTTGCTACACCATTACCTTTAGGGAATATCCATGCATATCCTCCACTTGCATATTCTTCACCTAGATAGAATTCTATTAATTCATCACGTACACAATCAACATTACACATCTCATACTGTACACAGGACATCATATATTTTGGTGGTGTAGTTGTGTCAAGTCCGGCCATTTTACCAATAATAGATTCTGGACCATCAGCTGCAATTAATATTTTAGTACTAATTTCATATGTTTCATCCATAGACTCACATGTTGCTATAAATCCATTATCTGAACGTCTTATATTAGAAATTAATGTTTTTATTTTTATCTCTGCTCCTGCACGTGCTGCGTCCATTGCCATGTGTTTATCAAATACTTTTCTTTCAAGAACATATCCATGTTCAGGTAGAGCCGTTTCATCTACAGTGAGACTATCACCGTTAGGGGCATATATAACGCCACCATAGATAGTTTGTGCAATCCATCGTTCATCTGGTTCTATACCTAACCATTGAAGTCCTCTGTCATATATTCCCTCTGCACAACGTTTAGGACTACCAATTTCAGATTTTCTATCAACTAATATAACTTTTGCTCCTCCTTTAGCAGCATGTTTTGCTGCTGTAGATCCTACAGGTCCTGCACCTACAACTAATACGTCTGTCTCTATCATGTTAATCACTCAATAATATAATATAATTTAAATTCATATTTTAAATTTTAGTATAAAAGATTTAGTAAATTAATATTGAATATTTTATAATTCATAGATTATATAGACAATTAGATAAAATACAATTATATTAAATAGAAAATTAGTATAAAAATTTAATTATATTCCCTAGTATCATGTTTTATTATTATTCTATATGATGTTTTTAATTTTCATTAGTTTGATTTAATTCTATCCTTTTTTTATCTAAGAATATCAATCAATATTAAAATATTTGGGAAAATAATAGCTTATTAGACTAAATATTTATATATATTAAAGATAATATAAAAAAATAATAAACTTAAAGGAGAATGATAAAAAATGACAGAATTACCAATAGCACCAGTAGGAAGACTATTAAAAAATGCAGGAGCAGCAAGAATTAGTGATGATGCTAAAGTTGAATTAGCAGAAGTATTAGAAAATATCGGTACAGAAATCGCTGAAGATGCTGTAAAACTTGCACAACACGCAGGAAGAAAAACAGTAAAAGCTGAAGATATTAAATTAGCAATGCGTTAAATAAACTATCTCTTTTTTTCTTTTTTTTATAACATCAACACTTTCAATTCATAATTAATAGACTACTTTTATAAATTCCGCAATAAACATGAATTGAATACTTTATTAAGTTATTTTTAACATAAAGTAATATAACAGTTAAATTTAGGGGTCTTATCATTGTTTAACAAAATTAAACAACTAATTCTACAGAAAAGTGATTCATATAATTTTTACAAGAATCAATACACAATTCTAAATAATGAATTAGAAAATAAAATAGACGAACTTGAAACTAGTAATAAAAAGTTACAGGAAGATGTAAAAAAATTAACAAATAAAAATATTGAACTATCAGATCAATTAAAAGAAAATACAAAAAAGAATTCACAGATACTAGATTCATATAATAATAGTTTTAATACAATATTTTTAGATTATAATCTAGAACCAAAGGGAGCATTGAAAAATACACATCTATTATGTATTGAACTATTAAATTTAATTGTAAACATATGCGAGAAATATAATCTATCATACTGGTTGGATTATGGTAATTTATTAGGAGCAGTTCGTCATGATGGTTTTATTCCATGGGATGATGATATGGATGTTGGTATGATGAGAAAAGATTTTAATAAACTGCTAGAAGTATTACCCAATGAAATAAAGATAAATAATCTAGAGAATTATCTTGATATACAAATAGATGAAAAATTATCAGAGAATAGTATTTTTACTTTTCTTCAGATTCGTTGTTTGAAAGGAAAGAAATTTTATGGTGGAATAGATATTTTTGCATATGATTTTTTAGTATCACCATTTGATGGTATTGATGAGAAATTTAACAGTGAAAGAAAAAGTTTTTTATTAAAACTGTTAAAAGGAACACCACGTAGTATTGCAATAGATGAATACTATGATTCATTCAACCTTAGTTATGATAAACAGGATTATATGATACCCGGTATTGATGGAGTACGAAGTAAGTGGAACACATATGATTTTGTTGTAATGGATACTAATATGATTTTTCCACTGAAAACAATAACATTTTGTGGAGTTGAGTATAATTGTCCACGTAATCCTGATTATTATCTAAAATGTATATATGGTGAATATTATGATATACCTAAGATTATTGACAGACATAAAAGAATTAGAGGTATACGTAGAATAAGTGATGTTGACGGAGCATATAAACCATATTTTGACAAGTTAAGAGAAGTGAATAATAATTATTAATTTTACTTTTTTTTTAAATTATAAATTTTTTATCTTACATAATATAGTATATGTATAATAAATCGATTTATGAAAATTATACTCTTGACTTTAAAGAGAATTATGATACTGATGATGAAGCATACTACTTAATTGTTAATAAAGAACGTCAAGTATTCTTAACAGAAGATAAGGAAATACCACTAGTTACTAAAGCATATCTGAATAAATTCAAAGTAAATTTCAAATTCTATATAGGCATCTATAAAAATAGACCATGTCACGTGGTTAATGTAGATAGTCATGGTAATTTTTATCAATTACATGAGATATACTGTATTAATCCGGAAACATATCAGATAGCTGGAAGAGCAGTACTAGTAAATGACTGGTATATAAATCATCAATACTGCGGAAGATGTGGGACAAAAACACAACTTCAACAAAAACATATGAATCTCAAATGTCCAAACTGTGGAAAATCACATCATGCAACAATAGAACCAGCAGTAATAATAGGAATACATAAAGATGATAAATTACTAATGGCAAGACATAGCTATGATACCAAGGTAGAATATGCACTGATAGCAGGATTTGTAGAACCTGGAGAATCAATAGAGGATGCAGTACATAGAGAAATAAAAGAAGAAGTAGGAATAAAAGTTAAAAATCTAGAATATCTGGGTAGTCAATCATGGCCATTTCCAAATTCATTAATGTGTGCATATAAGGCAGAATATGATTCTGGAAAAATTAAAGTAGACCATGATGAAATACTAAAAGCAAGATGGTTTACAAAAGATGAAATAGAATATCCAGAATCAGATATCAGCATATATACATTAATAATAGATGATTTTCTATCCCAATAAAAAAAAGGGTGGGATAGACTTTACCTAAAATAGTACATTAACTAGAAAAATAAAATATAACATAATAAGAGTAAAATTAAGAGTTTGATATGCCATGACAGAATATGAATATAAATGTGACGCAGAAACTGATTATGATTATGGATGTTCACCAGATCAGAGAAGTATAGAAGAACACATTAACAAAGGTATAATAAATATAGATAAACCCTCAGGTCCAACTTCACATGAAATAGATATATGGGTCAAAGATATAATGCATGTAACAAAAACAGGTCATGGAGGAACATTAGACCCTAAGGTAACAGGAGTACTACCAGTAGCATTGAATACTGCAACAAAAGCATTACAATTACTACTACTATCACCAAAAGAATATGTATGTTTAATGAGATTACATAAACCAGTAGATGAAGACAGAATAATAGAAATACTTGATGAATTCACAGGAAAAATATACCAAATACCACCAATAAAATCAGCAGTAAAACGTGAACTAAGAGTACGAAAAATATATGAAATTAAACTACTAGAAATACGAGACAACCAAGATGTACTATTTAGAATAAAATGTGAAGCAGGAACATACATACGTAAGTACTGTCATGATATAGGTGAAGCATTAGGATGTGGAGCACATATGGCAGAACTACGAAGAACCATGGCAGGATCATTCAAGGAAGATGAAACATTAACAACATTACAGGATGTAACAGATGCATACATATTCTACAAAGAAGATTCAAATGAAGATATATTGAGACAATTAATACAGCCAATGGAATATACCACAAAATATGTTAAAAAAATATATGTTAAAGATTCAGCAGTAGATGCAATATGTCATGGGGCAAACCTTGCAAGTAGTGGTATTGTAAAAATAGATAAACAAATACATAAAAATAACATAATAGCAGTAATGACTCTAAAAGATGAATTACTAGCAATAGGAAAATGTCTATATTCTATTGATGACATAATCAATAGTGATACAAAAATAGTAGTAGATATTCAAAAAGTATTTATACTACCAAATACATATCCTATGATGTGGAAGTAATAACGTAGGAAAAAAATAATAAAAAATATTATTTTTAATATGATTATTCTTCAATTAACAAATTAACAATTTTTTTATTAACTGTAGAACCTTTAATATGCGTATTAGGGGCGAGGTCAATATTATAAAATATTATCATCAAAAATGGTGTAATATTAACAATTTACATAGATTAACTTTGGCTATGTAAAAATGTGCAAAAATATAAGAGAATGTACTCTCTAAAATTTGAAATATTAATCTTTATCTATAGTTATGAAAAAATAGCTATTGAAGAAGATTTATATTAAGAATGAAGATATTATTATTGTAAGACATAATGTCTTATTCTGATTAATTATAAGGTAGAGATGCCGAGATAGTCTAGCTTGGTAAGGCGCAAGACTGGAAATCTTGTGGAGTGATCTCCTCCTGGGTTCAAATCCCAGTCTCGGCGCTTATAATTATTTAGAACAAAAAATGATATCATGAATTTCATTAAAAAAAAATGACTTTTTTTAACATTATTTATTATTTTTTAATCAATTAACATAAACAGGGTATTCCCGTTTTGACTAGATTATTTCTGAAAAAGATTACAAAAATAAATAAATATCCATGATATTCCATCTAATATAATTATAACATAAACAAAGCTTATTTTTTCTTATAAAGAAATTACTTCTAACACATTAGAGTAATCTAGTCTTTTTTATTAAAACAAAGGAGAATTAACATGGCTGAAGAAGAATTTAGACATATGGTTCGTGTAACTCGTAAAGACGTTGACGGAAATAAACCAACAGTTTCAGCTTTAACCGAAATTAAAGGTATTGGAAAAGCATTTGCTGTTGCTATATGTAAAGTTGCAGATTTAGACCAAGAAAAACAAATAGGTTATCTTGATGAAGCATCTGTAAAAAAAATCGAAGACGTTCTTGAGAATCCTCAAGAATTCGGAATTCCTGAATGGTTCTTAAACAGAAGAAACGATTATGAAACTGGTGAAACAAAACACTTAATCGAATCTGACTTAAAAATGACC
>CACZOU010000049.1 GCA_902782945.1 uncultured Methanobacteriaceae archaeon | reverse complement strand
TTTTCTAATGATTTTTCTTTTATATCCTTTGTGAATGTTGCTTCATGAATAAGTAAATCTGCGTCTTTTGCAAAGTCTATCATTGATGCCTGTGGAATAGTATCACCACTGAAGACGAATTTAACACCTTTTCTTGGTGGTCCTAATACTTCTTCTGGATTAATTACTCTATCATCAACCATGACAGGCTTTCCTGCCTGTAGTTTTCCAAATAATGGTCCTGGTGGAACTCCTAATTCTATTGCTTTATTTCTCAAGAATTTAGGTTGTCTGATTTCTTCGATTTTGTATGCATAATCAGGTACTGTATGCTTCATCTTTTTAGCCATTACTTTAAAATCATTTTGTTGATAGATTACAACATCATCATCTGTTATTTCATGTACAATTATTTCATATCCTATTGTACAGTAGCCTAGATGTCTTATATGGTCAAGTAGTTCTGTTATACCCTTTGGTCCATAGATGTTTAATGGTCTTGTTCTTCCACGGAATGCTAGTGATTGTATAATACCTGGTAATCCTAGTATATGATCACCGTGTAAGTGAGTAATGTATATATCATCTATCTTCATAGGACTTACCTCAGCTTTCATTATTTGTTTTTGTGTTGCTTCTCCGCAATCTAATAGGATTGTTCTATTAGAAATCTTTACTATTATTGCTGTATGATTCCTTTTTCTTGTTGGTATTGCTGAAGCTGTTCCTAAAAAGGTTAATTCTATAATTTAAATAACCTCCCTTATATTAGTTGTAAAAATAAATATATATTATCTAATAATTATTATGTTATTTCTATGATATTTAATTTAAGAAAACAGTGAAATATTTATAATAAATCCTTAGTAAATTGTTTTTAGTATTATTAATATATATTGTTATTAACTATCTAACAAGAGGGAAAGTGAAATTAATGGCTATTTTTAGTGATAATAGAATCATGGAAAATGTTTATGATGACATCGGTTTTGAAGATATAACAACTAACAGTTTAGTTAGTGAGGATAAATGGGCTCAGGCAGAGATAACATGTAAGGCTGATGGAATACTTGCAGGAATGGATGTAGCTCATTACATTATTGACCAGTTTAACTTAAATATATCAAACAGTTATCTTGATGGTGATGAAATTCATAAAGGTGACATTATACTTGAATTTGAAGGTAGAGCACGTGATATTTTAATGGCAGAACGTACTATTCTTAATTATCTTATGCATCTAAGTGGTATTGCCACCCTTGTACATGATACCTGTAAAAAAGTACATGAAGTAAACCATGATGTTCGTGTTGCATGTACACGTAAAACAACACCGGGACTACAGAAACTTGAGAAAAAAGCTGTTGAGTTAGGTGGTGGTGATGCACACAGGTTTAAGTTAGATGATTGTGTTCTTATTAAAGATAATCATATACAGGTGGTAGGTAGTGTTATTGAAGCAATTGAATTAGCAAAGGCTAATGTTAGTTTCACTAAAAAGATAGAGATTGAAGTGGAAAATCTTGATGATGCTGTGAAAGCCAGTATGTTTGGAGCAGATATTATCATGCTTGATAACATGAATCCAACGGAAATCAACGAAGTACTTGAAACATTAAAAAAACGTATGTTACGTGACAATGTTATCATAGAGGTTAGTGGTGGTATTAATCCGGATAATATTATGGATTATGCAGGGTTAGATGTTGATGTTATATCAAGCGGTTTTATTACTAACAGTGCTAAGTCATTAGATATGGGTTTAGACATATTATAGATAATTTATCCTCCCCTGTTTACTACTTTTTTCCTTTCATTTAATAGTATTAAATCAGAATACAATTATTATTACTATTAATTTACTCGATATATACGTTAATAATTTTTAATAGAATAACTACTTCTATCAAATATCTTAAAGATATCTTAAAAAATATCAGTATATTTATTAATTAAAAAGGACATATATCATATTGAAAAGTTATATGTAAAAACATGAAATTATCATACATGTAACTCATGATTCAAGAGGTAATATGATGGCAGATTTTGATGAAGAGAACCAAACAATAGAAGAAACCGATGTTGAAAATTCAGAAATAGAAGAAACTGATGTTGAAACAGAGGAAACCTTAGAAGAAGATGAAAAATTACCATTTGCTAAAGCAGAAGTAGTACGTCTCATGAAACAACACTTAGACAGTGACAAAATGATAAGAGAACAAGTAAAAGTAGAGATGAAC
>CACZOU010000048.1 GCA_902782945.1 uncultured Methanobacteriaceae archaeon | reverse complement strand
TATGTTATGAATAATCCAAACATCAATGATATGACTAAAAATGCAGTTCGTTTTATGGATGGTTGGAAAAATGGTGCTGATTTAACTAAATATGAAAATGCTCCAATTATTGGTAATTTTTTAAATAGATTTAATGCTACTATTGACAAAATGACCAATTCTCCTATTATATTTGACAATGATATTCATAAAAATTATTTTTTAGGAATAGATTGGTTAAATTCTGATGATCCTAAACCTGAATCTGGTTGGGATTTGTTTAAACATAATTTAGGTATTTCTAAAGATAAAGATAAAGAAACTAAAGAATTACAAAATTATGGAATTACAGCAGAATATGATGAAGACGGTAAAGTAAAAATGAAATTTATTAATACAGGAGATATTAATAAAAGTATAAAAGTAATGTCTGCTTTATTTAATACCGATACTAATCATAGTATAGCTAATGGATTAGACCCTATAGATCCAGAAAATAAATCTAAAACTTATAGATGGCAACCTTCTACAGAACATGCTTTTTCTAATTTTTTAACCGAATCTATAGATTATATTCAAAATGGAGGAAATTCTGAAGCTTTCATAGAAGAACTTAAAAAAACACAAGGTAATAAATTAACAGATGAACAATGGCATGATTTACAAGAAGCAGTAGAAGCAGGAAGCATGAATCCTATAATAAATGCAGGAGGCATGGCTCTTCAAGGAACTCTTGGAACAATAGGAGGTTTAGCAGAATGGTTTGTACACTCTATAGGAAAAACATTTAATGGTACATTAGAATCTGAATTAGATAATGTTTTATCTATTTATGAAAATGCTGAAAATACTTATAATCAATTTATGAATCGAGAAAATTCTGATGTTGTAACTGGTGAAATTCAAGCCATACCAAATACTCCATTAATGGACTATGCAGAACTTAGACGAATGTATGGAAATAAAGAAATAACCGATGGAATGTATAGTAAAAAATTAGAAGAACTTAATAATTATGTTTTATCTAAATTAAAAACTGATACCGGAGGTTATTTGAATAATGAAATATATGCCATAAACGAAGAAGCTACTTCTGATGATGATATGTTCATATTATCTAAAGTTACTGATGATAAAGAAAAAAATAGAATAATACAACAAATATCATTCAATGCTAATAACGGATATATTAATCCAGAAACAGATGTATCTTATGCTATCTCTCCTACAGGGGATGGCTTATTAGTAACAATAGGAGGTAATAAAGAAGCCGGAAGTAAAAACGGTGTTGTATTAGATTACACTAAAGATAAACGTCGTCAATATTTTATTAAAGGTTTTGCTGATACTAAATATACTGAAGAATATAGAAACAGTACTGATTATAAAGCTATTCAAGCTTTAAATGAATGTAGGTTATACGGACAACCTATGGATGTATCTAGAAAAGAAGGAGAACATGCTTATATTCAACCGGTAGTTGTAAATGGTGTTATGGATTCTAATACTTTAGAGTATGTTACTCAAACTGAAAATGGTAAGCAAGAATCTAGAATTATTAGCAGAACTGATGCTCTTAGAGAATTAAATAGAAAAGAAATTATAAAAAGTGCTGTAGATAAAGCTGTTTATTCGTCTTATAACAGTGACGGAAAATATGTTGGAAATCCTAATCTTGATTTACAAATAAGACGTATTGCAGAAGCATCTATGCTTGAATTATATCCAACTGAAATGCAATTACTTCAAGTTGGTCCTAGTTTAGGTTATGATATTGAACCTACTAAAAGTTTTATTCAGCAAATGGTAGAGGAAATGGTTAATCAAATTTATAGTGAGATTAATTATAAAGTTGATAATGACGAAAATAAATAATTATGGATGTAAATAAAATATGGGATGAAGGTGGTTATATGATACCTAATCCTAAATATGATAAAAAAGATAAAAAAAGCACTGAACCTAAATATATATTAAGTGCTGATCCTAATTTAGGAAAAACTGGAGCGATGGAAGCTTTATCAAGTGCTGTTGCTAATTCTGAATTTATGGGAGATACTAGAAAAGTTCAGGAGTATGGTATCACCCCCTATAGAGGAATGGATATGCAATCAGTACTTGCTAGAGAACAAAGTAATTGGGCAAAAGTATTTAATTCTCTTGGACAAACTTTAGTAAG
>CACZOU010000047.1 GCA_902782945.1 uncultured Methanobacteriaceae archaeon | reverse complement strand
TTTAAGAGAACATATATTTCTTAATATCATATAATAAGGATAATTAAACATTTTAGATAATTTAGTAAATAAGGCGTTACAAGTAGTTATATAACAAATAAAGAGTATTCTATCCTTATTTTAGTTTATAAAAGTTAATTGAAAAGGTATAGTTAAAATAACACTCTTAGAATTGTTCCTAAAAAGTGATTTATAAAAGTTTATAGTTCCTAAAAAGTGTTTATTATTGTGCATATTTATTCATTAAACATGAACTAAAATTAATAATAATTCCTAAAATAGGAACTATAATACTTATTATATACATAGCTAAAAACTAAAGAGAAAACACTTCCAAATCATCAGGAATAAATAATCTACCAGAAAAAAACATGCACCCTTCATCATAAAAACGCTTTTTCCTAGAATCAATATCATCATCAACAGTATGATACAACACCAAATTCTCAACATCTAATGATTCAGCAACTAAACAAGCATCCTTAACAGTAGAATGATTCTTCTCATAAGGATTAAAAACATCAGCATCACTAAAAAGACAGAAAGCCTCATGAAGAAGCCACTTACTACCATAAACATAATCCCTTACACACTCATGAAAAGGCTCATCACCACAACAGCTAAACTTACCACCATCATCCAAAATCATGGAAAAACCATACTGTAAAGTCCTATCTGAACCAACATCAAAAAATACAACATCATGACCATTAATAATACAATGTTCACCATTAACAACAGACACCAAATGAACAACTGTACCCATACACTCCAATTCAACAGGACGAAGCAGCCTGGCAATAAAATCATTGATAATACTAATTACTTCACTATGACCACGAATGAAAAGTTCACCATCATAATCACCTCTAACAGAATATTGACAAACCAATCTTATAAGCCACAATACTCCAAATAAATGATCCATATGTTTATGAGTAACAAAAACTTCACCAATATCCTTCCAGTCAATACCAGCATATTCTAATTGACGAAAAAGTCCACTGCCTCCGCCACCATCAACAAGAAAATATTTATCATCATTATTTAAAATAAAACAGGTATTATAGCAATTAGTAGCAACAGCATTACCCGTACCTAACATGATAAGATCCATAAAAACACCTCTAGAAATAAAAAAAATTACATCTAAGTATACATTTAAAACAAGAATTTAATAAAATTTTCAATAAAAAAAATGGATAGTTAGTAAAAGAGTTTAGAAATAAAAATAGAGAATCTAATGGGATTAGATTTACTTTAAAAAAATATAAAAAAAATAGTAAAATAGGTAATACTATTACTTATATTTATTTAGAGGCTGAAGTTGCACTTTGAGGATTCTCTACTTCTACACCTTTTATATAATCACTGAAATCACGGTCATATAATGAAGCTGCTAACATTACAACAGCACATGAACCTATGTTATGTACTAATGCTCCTGTAACTGGGTTAAGTAATCCTAGTATAGAACATATTATAGCAACTGCATTAATAATCATTGATATAGTAATACTTAAGTGTATTGTGAATAATGTTCAGTTTGATAGTTTTTTAAGATATGGTAATTTTTCAATGTTATCACCAAGTAATGCAATATCTGCAGCATCGATAGCTATGTCACTACCCATACCACCCATTGCTACACTTACATCGGCGGTTTTAAGTGCTGGTGCATCGTTAATACCATCCCCAACCATACAAACTTCTTTTCCGTCTTTTCTTAATTGTTCTACGATTTCAACTTTGTTTTCTGGTAGTAATTCAGAGTGAATATTAGTTATTCCGACCTGACTTGCAAAGTAGTTAGCTGCTTTATCGTTATCACCAGTTAATAGTTCAACATCAGTTTCAAGATCATCTTTTAATGTTGAAACTACTACTTTAGCATTTTCACGTAATACATCTGATAATCCAACTAAACCTATAACTTCACCATCATAAGCTACTACTATTGAAGCTTTTCCTTCATTACGTAGCATGTCAAGTTTGTTTATACATTTATCTGTTACTTCAATGTTACTTTCTTCTATGAATCTTGTTGTACCAGATAGAATTTTTTTACCATGATAATTTACAGCTACACCTTTTCCAGGTACCATTTTAAAGTCATCAGGTTCTGAGTATTGAATTCCTTCACTTCTACCATAATTTACTACTGCTTTACCTATTGGGTGTTCTGATTTTATTTCACTGATTGTCACATATTTTGTTAATTCCTGTGAACTTACATCATCTTTTAATGGTATTATATCAGATACTTCTAGGTCTCCATATGTTAGTGTTCCAGTTTTATCAAATGTTATACAGTCTACATTACCCATGTGTTCTAGTGCTTCACCAGATTTGATTAGTACACCATGTTTTGTTGCCTGACCTATTGCGGCCATAATTGCTGTTGGCGTTGCTAATATTAGTGCACATGGACAGAATACTACAAGTATTGTTACTGCTCTTTCTATATTCCATGTTATGAAGTATGTTACAATTGCTATACCTAGTGCTACTGGTACTAGCCATGTAGCCCATTTATCTGCTATTCTCTGTGTTGGAGCTTGTTTTTCATCTGCTTCTTCTACCATTCTTATGAGTTTTTCAAGAGATGAATCTTTTCCTACATTGGTTGCTTTTATATCTATTGCACCATATAGGTTTAATGTTCCTGAAAATACATCGTCTTTAATTGTCTTATCAAGTGGTAGTGATTCACCAGTCATAATTGATTGGTCTACTGATGTATCTCCTTTTATTATAACACCGTCTACTGGTATTACTTCTCCAGGTAGTACTCTTAGTATATCACCTTTTTGGATGTCTTTAGCATCTATCTGTTTTTCTGTAGTTTCGCCATTTTCAGTGATTAGTAATCTACCTTTCTGTGGTTTAAGGTCAATTAAATCCTTAAGACCTTGTTTTGATTTGTTTACTGTGTAGTCTTCAAGTAGTGCACCAAGTGCCATTATGAATACTACTTCACCAGCAGCGAATATTTCGCCTATCATTATTGAAGCTACCATTGCTATACATATAAGTAGTGCTGATGATACCCAGTGTTGTCTTACTAGTCTTTCTAATGCTAGATATAATAGTGGTAATCCACAAATCACTATTGTTACCCATGCTGGATCAACGGGTACTTGTATGTTTAATAATAGTATTATTAAACTAAACAATAGGAAAACTCCTCCTACTATGGTCATCTTCAGACCTTCGAAGAAGTGCATTAGTTGTTCAAACTTATTCATTAGTATTACCTCCTTTATATACTTTAATTTTATAATTATTACTATAGTAATACTAGTATATAAAGGAATTTACTAAAAAGTAATACTATTGTATTACTTAACCCCTTGAAACTAAAATATTATATAAAAAATAGTGAAAAATAAAAAAAATTTTAAAAGTAATTCAAATTATGTATAATAAGAAAGGATTAATTTCTAATCCATTCCATTATACTTCTTAGTAAAAGTAGTTTTCTTTTGATTCTTACAGTTAATAAAGTAAGTCCACTCTATCTTGTCACCATCATGAAGCCTGTAAGCATCAATAATCTCAGAAGGAATTTCTACATACATTGGTTTATCTTCATCATCATTTTCTCTGATAACTTTCTTACTAAATGTTAATTCTACCATGTCAACCACCCTTATAAATTACTGATCTCTTCATCAATATCTTTTATTGATTCTTGCTTCTTAGCAATGTCAGATTCTAATTCTGTGATTTGATCCTTTAAATCCTTAATTTCCTGATTAAGAATGAATTTCTGAATTTCCAATTTGCCTTCCTTTGTTTCTGACCATTTCTTAGCATTTTCAATAAATTCCTCTTTTGTCATGCCCATATCTTTCAATGATTCCTCTTGGTCATTTGCAAAGCTGGTAAATATATCTTCTAATCTATCCATAATATACTCTCTTATATTACTTGTAATATTACTAAAATATTATATATTCTATATTATTATAATTTTCCAATAATACTTTTCCTATCTTTAACTTTAATTTTAACACGAATCATTAATAATAACATTACTGCTAATAATATTATACCAAATATGAAAATATTATCCATACCTGTCAGGAACTCTTGTATACCTGAACCTCTTATTATAGTATTTGTAAGTAATCCCTCTGGAATTGATAAAGATAATATAATACTACCATAACTAGATGCCATAGCTATACCCATAGACCTAAATAGTGTTAGAATTGAAGATGCAGATGTCTTATTATTTATTGATACAATAGACATTACAACCTTATTAATAGGTGCCTGAGCAAATGCAATTCCTATACCCATAATTGTATAATATACTACTAATTCTAATATAGTACTATGTTCATTCAATGTTAATAATAATAGGAATGAAATTATAGATAAACTAAATCCTATGACTACAGGTAATATAGATCCAATCTTATCAGCTATGTAACCGCTTATAGGTGTGAATACTATCATTACAATTGGTGCTGCTGATAATATTATACCAGTCATTGAGGAACTTATACCTAATATTTTTTCTGTGTAGAATGGTAACACATAAAGTAATACGTACTCGCAGATGTATAATACGTGGAAGCTCACATTAAATGATGTGAATGTAAAATTCTTCAGTAAGCCCCAGTTAACCATTGGACTGTCAGAACGTTTCTCAACATATAAAAATGATATCACTAATATAATTGATATTATACCATACAGTGATGCCTTTATGTAATCTCCTAATTCTACTATACTTAATGTATATATAATAAGCGCTACTGCTATTAATTCCAGAAATCCACCTAGGAAGTTAACATGTAATGGTTTATTAATTTTCATTTGAACATATTTTATAGATAATGGTAAAACTATTAAACATACTGGTATATTTACTAGAAATATGGCTCTCCATCCAAAGAAATCCTGAACTAATCCGCCAACTACCGGACCTAAACCTAATCCAATAGCTACCATCATACCATAAACTCCCATTGCCCTGCCTAACATATTAGTAGGGAAATAATATTCAATAATTACTAATGGACCTGCTAAAATCATGGAAGCTGCTAATCCCTGAAGTAGTCTTGATCCTATTAGAAAATCTATTGAAGGTGAAATACTACATAGTATTGAAGATATCAGAAATAGTAATATGCCTATAGAAAATATTCGTCCATGACCTTTAAAATTACCAATATCTGCAAATAAGGTTACAAGTCCTACATATGTTATAAAGTATGAAGTAATAACCCATTCGGTCTGATTAAGTGAAATAGTAAAGTATTCACTTATTGCTGGTAGAGATACATTAGTAATACTCATGTTTAATGAAATAATCATTACTCCTAGACAAACAGTGAATAATACAATCCATTTATTGTTTGGATTATCATTGATATTGTTATCTACAATAAATAACACCTTCTCTATTAATGTTATGTAATCTTTAATATAAATATGTTAAAAAAAGTAAAAAAAAGGGGAGAGAGAATGTTTATTTAAGTTTAAGACTACTTAAAGTAACATTGAATGAAGATTGAGCCTCATCATAAACTGTTGTTGGTGCTTGGCTTAATACACGGTAATAATGGCCATTTGCTTCAATCCATGTATCCTGGTATACTGTATATGATACAGTGTATACAAACTGATGTGCTGTATGACCATTTATATCAAATGTTGTCTGATTATTTAATTGGAAATTACCTGTTCCTTCCATTAATTTATATATACTATCAGACTGGTATGCATTATCTATAGTTGTTCCGTTTGGTAATGAATCCATTTTTGTAATTTCTGTCTGAACAATAACTACATCAGTAGCATTAGTTGCACTAGTATTTAATATTGTACCATTATCTGTCTCGTTAAGAGTACCATTAGAATAACTGTACTCTGATTGATTAGCAGGATTAATAATTATATCCTTTGGATTATTAGATAAGAATGGTGTTTTTATTGGATCATCATACTCATAAACAGTCCAGGCAGCAGGTAAATCAAAAGACATATCTCCATCCTCGAAATGTTTTAAATCACCATTAGTCTGTATATATGATGGAGTTAATGCAAAGAATCCTGCAATCAATACAACAGATGCAATTAAAAGAATTGGTAGAATTATTTTTGTTTTCAAAATTAATCCCCCTTTTTTAATCGTCACGTTTATACAAGTTATTATTATTAGAATCCATTGTAACAATTAGAGGTCCAAATCTTTCAACATCTAATTCCCATATAGCCTCCGGCATTCCTAAATCCAGCCAGTGAACAGAATCAACTTTATTAATACTACTTACATATAATGCAGCACATCCACCAACAGCTGTGAGAAATACACAGTTATTATCAACTAATGCTTTCTGAGTATTATCATCCATACCACCTTTACCAATAATAGCTTTAACACCCATTGAGAGTACTTCAGGCTCATATGGATTCATACGCATACTAGTTGTAGGACCAATAGCCACAATTTCATAGTTATCTTCACCGGTTTTCTTTATGATAGGACCTGCATGGAATAATACAACTCCTTCTAAATCAATAGGAGCTCCTTCTTCTATTATTCTTTTATGTGCACTATCACGAGCTGTGTATATTTTACCTGTTAAATAAACTGTGTCTCCTGCTTTTAATTTGTTAATATCATCATCATTCAATGGTGTTTTTAATTCATGTTCCATTATTATCCCCATTTTAGTTAATAAATAAAATTCCTTTAGAAAAAATTTATATTTAAATATATGTTTTTTACAGATAATATATTTTTATTAGTATTGAATAGAAATAAAATAAATAATTTAATATAACATATAATAAATACTAATATAAATTATAGGGAGGTATTTAATGGCCGTTTCAGATAGAATTATGGATGCCACTAAATATATGATTTCACTTCCGAAAACTGAAATATCAGTATTTCTAATAATAATTGTAAGTTTTCTATCGGGTTGTTTTGTAGGATGCCTGGAACCTAACCCTTCAGCACATGCAATGGTATTTTCAGTTTTTAGTGAAGGTACTACAGCCTTTTTTCTATTAGGACTTACAGGAATTGCTTCAGGTGGAATCATACACGGGTCTATAAATCATTTACATAAACGTCATATGAAACTAAAACAAGCGATGTTTGTAGCATTTGTAGGAACTTTAATACCTAGCATATTCTACTTAATAGGATCAATTCTTTCAGTAATATTTCACAATTCATTGACCCTTAACATATTATTATTAGGAGTCTTATTCGCATTTGCAATAGAAGTACTAGTATTATGGTCAACATCAAACATACGATACATAGAAGGAGTAGTTATAGCAGCAATACAACCAGTGTTAATACTCAGCATGCTAGTACTGATAAATTATGTGACAGTGACAACAAGTGCCAGCGCAATACTATCATTATATCTTAAAGCTATAATAGGAGCATTTGTTTTAGCAGTAGCAGTTTATGCCTTTATATCTATTGTTCAAACACCTATAAAAAATAATCTTGGAGTTGGAGGATTAGAATTATTAAGCTTATTTATAGCTCAAATTACTGAAGGTTCCAATGCAATGGAAGAGATATTTAATGTTATGGGAGAACCTATTGATACTAGTGTTAGTCTTATTAGCTTCAGAACAAGTAAGGGAATTAAAGCAAATTACATATCACCACATGTACATCCAGGACCTGTTGGTTCAATAGGTGGAGGAAACTTACCTACCATAGTAGCAAATCAATTAGATGACTTTGCAATAATAGCACATGGAGCAGCAACTCATGACTTTAATCCTGTAAAGGAAAGTGAAATACAGAAAGTTACAGATTCTATTAATAATATACTAAAAGATCTGATATATAGTAAAACAGCAAGTAAATTCCAGAGATATCAAGCAGGAGATGCGAAAGTAGGAGCACAATTCTTTAATAATGGACTTATACTACTAACAACCTTCGCACCAAATCCTGGTGATGATATAGATTACGGAGTAGGAAAAACATTAATGTATGAAGCACAATACTTAACAGGAGCAGATGATGTAGTATTTGTTGACTGTCATAACTGCCTGGAAGGAAACTATGATCGATTACTACCAGGACATAACCGTGTAATACAATTAGAGGATGCAATAAAACAGATAAAAAAACCAGAAGAATATCCTATAAAAATGGGATATGCATATGATGCTCTTAATGAAATACCCGTAAAGGACGGTATTGGTGAGAGCGGAATTAAATTAATGTTAACTGAAGTAGATACTCAGAGAATGTTATATGTAGTAATTGACGGAAATAACATGAAAAAGGGATTCAGAGAAGAAATAATAAAAACAATCAACAATAAATACCCCGACATTGACATGATAGAAGTAATGACAACTGACACACACCTAGTTAACACAATATCCGGTGGAGGAGTAACAGTTGGTGAAAAACACTCCGAGGAAATTATCAATGCAATACTAAAATTAATACCTGAAGCAGTAAATGACCTTGAATACGTAGAAGTTGCATCAGGAACATCAAGAATAAATATTAAAACACTTGGCCCTAATAATTCAACAGAATTAATGACAACAATAACATCCGTATTATCTATAAGTAAAATACTTGCCCCCTTTGTATTCTTTGTGGCAGCAATAATTACAATACTATGGATATTCTGATGGTTTCATCCCCCATGACTTTTTTTATTTATTTTTATATATTCTAAAAAATATATATTATAAAATTTATATAAAAACTACTGATATTATAATCAATTTAAATATAAGAAAGGATAATATTAAACAACCTAAAAATTATTACTAAAATAATAAAAAATGTAATACATAAAAAAATAAAATATAACAATATTTAAATACATGAGAGATTGATAAATAGTATTATACTAAAATATATATTATTTCAAAATAAAATATATTTAAAAACAGTAGGTGATTTTAAATGGTAAAAACATTAGAAAATTTATCAAAAGCATTCGTAGGAGAAAGTCAAGCTAGAAACAGATACACAATGTATTCTAAAATAGCAAAAAAAGAAGGATACGAAAAAATAGCAGAAATATTCTTATTAACAGCTGATAACGAATTCCAACACGCAAAAGTATTATTCAAAATGATACAAGAATTAAAAGAAGACATAGATGCAGTAACAATTGATACAGACGTATGCTTAGATTATGGAACTACAGCAGAAAACCTTGCATCAGCAGCAGCTGGAGAACACGATGAAGCAACATCAATGTACCCTGAATTTGCAGATGTAGCAGAAGAAGAAGGATTAAATGCAGTAGCAGCAAGATTAAGAAACATTGGAAAAGTAGAAGCACACCACGAAGAAAGATACCGAAAATTATTAGCAATGGTTGAAGGAAAAACATTCTTCGAAAGAAGCGAAGAAATCACATGGGTATGCAGAAAATGTGGATTTGTATACAAAGGAGAAAAACCACCTGAAAAATGTCCAATCTGTGAACACCCATCCAGTTACTTTGAAAAATTAACAGATGACTTCTAAATAAGAAAATAGTAAATATAAAATATTAAGGAGCATGAAAAAATGGCTAACTTTGATTACACTGATATAGTAAGATGTAAAAACAGTGGAAACCTTCTAGAATTAATTTACCCAGGACCAGAAGTAAACGTAGAAAACTTAAACATTGAAGAAGCAAAAACCAGCGGAGAAGGAGAAGCTAAACACAAACCTGTAATCACAAGAGTAGATGACGGATACAATGTAAAAGTTGGAGAAGTAGAACATCCAATGGATGAAGACCACTACATTGCTGTTATTGAACTAATTGCTGATGGTCAAGTACATAAACAATACTTAAATCCGGGAGATAAACCAGAAGCAACATTCAAAATACCAGAAGCAACAGATTTAAAAGCTAGAGAATTCTGTACTAAACACGGCCTATGGCAATCTTAAGTATAGAATATTAATCTCCTATAACCCCCCTTTTAAAACTAATTATTTAATCATGAATTATTACACTATTTATTTATACTAAGATAATTTTTTACTAAACAAGATTTATATTCTATATGACTCTATATACTCGTTTTCCAGTAAATAACCCCTATATAACACTATTTTAAAGTTTTATTATAAAAATAATTATCAATATCATTTAACAGCACTTCTTACATGTTAAATTATGGTATAATCTTAATTATAATCAAAATAATATTTCTTAATAGATTAATCTTCAATAAAAATATAAATAATAAAATAAATATTATTTTAGTAGTGAATAGTGAATATTCCTATAAAACTTAAGGAAGAATGAAAATATGATAATAAAAGCAAAAGCACCAAAAATTGCAGATGATATATATTTTGTAGGTACAATTGACTGGGACAGAAGAGAATACCACGGATACACATTAAATGGTACAACATACAATGCATTCCTAGTATTCTGTGGAGATAAAACTGTATTAATTGATAACGTATACCCAGGAGAAGTATACTCAGCACAAATGTGGGGAAGAATCCAAAATGCATTCGAAGCTGAAGGAAAAGAAATGAAAATTGACTACATCATACAAAACCACGTAGAAAAAGATCACAGTGGAGCATTATCACAGATACATGCAAAATTCCCTGATGCACCAATTTACTGTACACCAATAGCAAAACCAGGATTAATAAAACACTACCCTGACCTAGCAGATGCAGAATTTGTAACAGTGGAAACCGGAGATTCACTAACAGTAGGAGACAAAACATTCGCATTCATGGATGCAAAAATGTTACACTGGCCAGACAGTATGTTCACATTCTTACAGGAAGAAGGAATACTCTTCTCTAACGATGCATTTGGACAACACTTATGTAAAATGGACAGATTCGACTACGAAGTACCAGAATCAGAACTAATGGAAGCAGCACAAAAATTCTATGCAAACCTATTAACACCATTAACACCATTACTCAACAAAAAATTAAATGAAATTGTAGAACTAGGATTACTAGACAAAATTAAAACAATTGCACCATCACATGGTCAAATCTGGACAGAACCAATGAAAATTATCACAGCATACCAAAACTGGGCTAGTGGAGTATGTCAAAGAGATCAAGCAACACTCGTATATGATACAATGCACTTCTCAACTGAATACATGGCACATGCAATTGCAGAAGGATTAATGTCACAGGGAGTAAATGTAAAAATGCATTTCCTCAAAGAAGATGAAAGAAGTGAAACAGTAAAAGATATGCTTGAAAGTAAAGCAGTACTCATGGGAGTTCCAACATTATTCAACAAAGTATTCCCAAGTATAGCAGATGTATTATTATACACTGATGAATTACAGTTTGCAAGAACTGGAATCAAAAGACTAGGAGCAACATTCGGTTCATACGGATGGGGTGGAAACGGACCTGCATGGTTAAATGATAAAATGGCAGCAGCAGGATTTGAAATGGTTGACAATCTAGAAATCAACTATGTACCTACTGATGAAGAACTAGAAAAATGCTTCGATTTAGGAGTAAAAATTGCAGAAGAAATGAAAAAGATGTAAATATAACATATTTATATCCCCCTCACCTTCTTATAATAAATAAAACTATTTTATACAAATAATTTGTTTAAAAAATTAGAATTAATTTTATAATTACAAAATAAGTATTAATCTGATAATTATATTTAATTTAATAAAAATAAGATGATTTTAAAAAAAAAGAGTAAAAAGAAATTAATCTGCATCGTTTTCTAAAGTTTCTCTTTGTTTTTCTTTAATGATTTCCTCAATCATTGTATCAATAGTATTTGTTACCTCAATATTCTCGATAACCGGAGTGTTATGTTTATGAGCTTCTCCAACAATGTAATCATGTGTCTTTCTTATAGCTGAGAAGTTTTTAAGATATCTTTTTAATGGTCTGCGTGCCCATAATTGACGACACCTTGAATAAAATCTACTTTTATGTATTTCTTCATCAGATAATGATAAGACAAATAGATATACATTAGGTTTACTTAGTAATTCCTCGTTAACAAATCCTGGAACTATATGAACTCCTTCAATAACTATACTAATACCTTCCTTTAGTGCACGTTCTATTACACCAGTCAATCCTACATTTACAGTAGTAACATGATCCTTAAATCCGATTAAAGTTCTATCAAACTCTGGAGGTGCAGGTGTTGTAAGTGCATCTGCAGCTGTGTAACTTGATTCAAATAATGTTGGACATAATTCTTTAGAAACGATTTTTCTCATTACTTCCCTTACCATGTCAGTACTTAACATGTTTTTAATTCCAAGTCTGTTTGCTAATTCAAAAGAAATAGATGATGTTCCTATTCCTGATGCTCCTCCTATCAATATTATTAACGGATCCTCAGACCTTCTGATTTCCTTCCATGTTAAGTATTTCTTTGCTAATAACGGATCTTCCTTTTCTAATCTTTCTTTTACTTTTTGAATTAAATCTGTTAATGAAATTACAGTAGTACCGTCTTCTTTGATTGATTCTTCTATTTCTGCTGCTATTTTGTATGCTCTTTCCGGGTCTACTTCTGAACGTGTCAATGATTTAGAGAGTATTCCTTTTGAAAATGGTTCTCGATATTTTTTTCCACCAATTTCACCTTCAACTAATAACATTCTTCACCGCCTTAGCTATTTTTTAATTAATAAATATCAATATTATATTTGATTATTATTTAATTTAAAGGTTATTATTTAGTTTATTAAAAATAACGGTTTAATGAAAATTTTTTATTGAATATAAAACAAGATAGAACGTAATAATATAAAATATGTAAAAATATTAGAACAAGTAATAATTATTAGTTAAAAATAAGATTATAAAAAAAAATAAGAGTAATAGAATTTAAATTCTCATTACATCTATTCTACTTTTTCAAACATGTCTTTTGATGCACCGCATAAAGGACATTTCCAATCATCTGGTAAATCCTCAAATAATGTTCCTGCATCAATTCCGTGGGCAGCATCTCCTTTTTCTGAGTCGTATACCCATCCACATAACATACATTTATATTGTACCATATTTTATCCTCCTACATATTATATACTAATAGGTTTTATTCTCTTTATTTATATAGTTAAAGTTTTTATTTTTAACCTTAATAATATTTTTAACAGTCTATGTATTTTAAACGAATATTCTTATTGTATATCTACAAAGATATTATATGCTAATTCCTTGTCTATGTTAACTTCTTTTGATTCAACTAATACATTAACAGGTCCATTTAAAGGTGTTGAATTCAACAAGGTGATTTCTGTCTCTAATGTAATGCCTAAATCTAATAATTTTTGTAATTTATCTTTGTCTCCTCTGATAAATTTTACTTTGCCCCTTTGATTCGGCATCATGTTTCCCACAGCTATTAGATTTTCTATTCTTTTTGGTATTTCTGAGATATCAGATATCTGTGAACATTCATAACAGGTTGAAACGTTAAGGTTACATACTGGAATTACATTATGATCATCTGGGCACTGGTCTGGATAGTTGAGTAATTGACAGATTTTTCTTTCTGCCTCATCGGATAATGAATGTTCCATTGCACATGCCTGTTCATGTAAATCTTCTATATTAATTCCCAATATCTCATAGAGGAATGTTTCTAATAATCTGTGTTTACGTACAATGCTTCTTGCAATTTTATATCCTTTATCAGTAAGTTTAACTCCTTTATATTGGTAGTAGTTAACATAACCCTCTTCTTCTAATTTTTTAAGCATCTGTGTTACACTACCTGGAGCTATGTCTAAATCTTTAGATATCTCCGTGGTTTTAGCCATGTTATCTTTAAGACTTTTTTTGTAGATTGTTTCAAGATATTCTTCTACATTTTCACTTATTTGTTTTCCATGCATTTTTTAACACATTCCACAAGATATATACTTAATTTATTATTGATATTCTACATCATTTTATTTGAATTTCTATATTACTATATTAAACAAATTCTATTATATATTTTTTAACTAATAATAGAAGTGAATATTATTCTATAGTAATAGATATACTGAACTAGAATTTATTCATAGAACTGCTTTCTTAGTTCTCTTCTAAGTAATTTCCAACCATTTACTCTTGGCAATATATCTGTTGAGTATATTTTACGAGGTATTTTATATCTTGCAAGGTTTTTTCTTGCAAATTCCAGTAATCCTCTGACATCTTCCTCGTCTTTCCATATTACTGCTGCTACTGGTATTTCTCCTCTATGTTCATGAGGTATGCTGAATACTGCTATTTCATCTATTTTATCATATTGAAGCAATACTTCTTCTACTTCTGTTGGATATATCTTCCATCCTGACATGATTATCATGTCTTTTTTACGGTCTGTGATAAATAATCTGTTATCATCATCAATATATCCGATATCACCACTTAAGAACCATCCATTTTCTAGGAATGTTTTCTTGTTTGCTTCTGGTTTATTCCAGTACCCTAGTGCTACTGATGGTCCACGTAATGCAATTTCTCCTGGCTTATTTCTTTCCATTTCAATTTCCGGGTCATCTGTATCTACAATTTTTATTTCACTAAAGCATACCGGATGACCTACACTTTCAAATCTATCAGCAGATGCATAGTCTTCTGGTCTTATTACTGTTCCTGTACCTATTACTATTGTTTCTGATGAACCGTAAGCATTTAGTACTGGTATTCCGTATTTTTTATAGAATTTCTTCCATATTTCCTTATGTAGTGGTCCTCCACCTGATATTATGCTTTTTACTGTGTATAATTTATTTCCTACCAGTTCCGGGTTAGATACTATGGAATGTATTACTGGTGGCATTCCTGTTGCATGTGTTACTTGATTTTTGAATATTATGTCAAGATATTCCTCGAATGTATACTTGTTTTTGGTTATGCATAGTGCTGCTGCTCTTAGTGCTGATATTGCCCATGATATTCCTACGTGTGCCATTGGATATATACAGAACATGACACTGTTATGGTCCATTTTCAGTACATCACATTCATTTTGTATTGCACTAAACCAGTTACCATGTGTTAGCATTGCACCTTTTGGTTTACCTGTTGTTCCACTAGTATATTGTAGTTGACATACATCATCCCAGCTTGTATTACATGCTTCCAGTATTGGTGCATCCTTATATTCATTCATGTTAGGCATTATATAGGAATCCACTGATAATTCATCCATTTCTTGGTCGGTTATTATTAGTTTTGCATCAGAGTCATCAATGAAGTATTGTAGTTCAGGAACTGTGTATATTCTATTAGTTGGTACTGCAACAGCACCTATACGCCATAGTGCAAGAAAAGAAAATAGGTATTCTGGACTGTTATCCAGATATATTAATACTCTATCTCCCCTTTCTATTCCTAAATCTATTAATCTTCTTCCTATTTCTGATATGATTCCTAGTATATCTCTTGAATTATATCTCATTTCTTCATCTATATTATAATATACTGGTTTGTCTAATCTACATGCATTAGCATCTAAAAAAGTCGTTATATTTATCATAAAAATAAGTTCCTTCCATTTATAATCTATTATTATATATCTAATTAATTTATATTAAGTTATACACATAATTATATTATAATAAATTATTTCTAAAAATTAGTATCTTTCAAACTATAGACTACAATGATAACATGAATGTAACAACAAGAATAATAAAGAATTCAGGGTTACTGATACTAGCTAGTATAATTAATAACTTAATGACCTTCATTCTAACACTATTTACAGCTAGATATCTTGGAACCTATGACTATGGTATTATATCATCAGCAACATCACTTGTTGGTGTTTTTGGTATATTTTGTGACCTCGGACTTGCAACATATGCTATACGGGAAGTATCACGAGATAAACAGCGTACTAGCGTATACTTCGGTACAGTATTCTTCTTAAGAGTAGTATTTTCACTGATAACACTAGGTATATATACAATATTCATACTGATAAGCCACTTTAATCCAGTGGAAACTGATGTAATGCTATTATTTGGTTTATACATGGTATTTAACTCATTAACACTATGTTTATACTCATTATTCCAGAGTAATGAGAAGATGGAATACCAGACAATAGGTAACGTGATTTATAGTGTATCAGTGCTATTAATAATACTACTTCTAATATATATCCATGGAGATGTGAAAGTAGTAGCATCAGGATACCCTATAGCAATAGTATTATCATTTTCATACTCACTATACATCACATATAAACACTACCCTAAACTTAGCATATCATTCGATAAATTATTCATCAAAGAATTATTTGTCAAAGGAATACCATTTGGTATAACATCAGTATTCACATCAATATACTTCTGGATAGCTCTAATCCTGTTAACATTTCTATCAGGAAGCTATGCAGTGGGATTATTCAGCTCATCACAGAAATTACTGCTTGTATTCTCAGCTATATTCACATTAATATCAAATGCAATCTTCCCAGTAATGAGTGATTTATACATAAAAAACAGGGACGAACTAGCAAATGTATATCATAAACTAATGAAATATATGCTAATGCTAGGATTACCAATAGCAATAGGATCAGCAATATACTCAAAGGACATTATATACATAATCTATGGTAGTGAGTATGTGGTAGGAGCTAATGCTTTAACAATACTAATATGGGCTGGTGTTTTCATGTTCCTAAGCAGCACCTGTTCAACATTACTGGGAGCAATTAATAAGCAATTCACTGCTACAAAAATAGCTGCTATAGGTGCAATGTTCAGTGTAGTTCTAAATACGTTTATGATAATGAAATTTTCTTATATTGGTGCTAGTATATCAACAGTATGCACAGAATTTGTGATATTATTATTAATGCTATTAACACTTAGAAGAACAGAGTACAGCATATCTCCACGTAAATCAGTTAAACCTGTGATACAAATAGTAATTGCTAATATTATTATGACAATAGCTATTGTTTATCCTCATTTAACTTTCCTGGTAGCTGTTCCTGTAGCTGCTATGGTATATGTTGTGGCTCTTCTAATTACTGGTGGAATTAATAGAGAGGATCGTGAGATAGTCCTGGATTTTATTGATAAATTCAGAAATAGAAATAGATGAAAAAAAAAATAATATTGTTAGATAAAGATAGGATTTATATTCTTTACCTAATTTTCCGTTTTTCTACATTAAAGTGTAGTTTTTTTTTATAATACTTTTTTTAGGATATTCAAATACGTTAATATTACTTTTTGTTAGGTGATAAATTAGGATAATTTAAGTTATGAGCTTTTATTTAGTCATATTGTTAAATCATTACCTTAAGTAATGAAAATAATGGGAGTAGAGGTTGGGGGTTAGTATAATAAAATTGGTGATATAATACTTGCATATAATTAAATTCTATTCATAGTAGAGTTTTGATAACCAGTCAACACTAAGGTATCTTTCACCAGTATCTGCAAGTATTGCAACTATTGTTTTTCCTTTGTTTTCTGGTCTTTTAGCTACTTCTAATGCAGCGTGTACTGCTGCTCCTGATGATATACCTGCAAGTATACCTTCTTTTTGTGCTAATGCTATTGTACCGTTACCAGCATCTTCATCAGTTACTGTTATAATTTCATCGATTACGTCAAGATCTGTTGTTTCTGCTACAAATCCTGGGCTGATTCCCTGTATTTTATGTGAGCCTTTTTCTCCTCCACTGAGTACTGGGGATGATGCTGCTTCTACTGCTATTGCTTTGAAGTCTGGGTTTTCTTTTTTAATTGCTCTTGCAATACCTGTTACTGTTCCACCAGTTCCTACTGCTGATATTAGTATATCCACATTTCCGTCTGTGTCTTTTAGTATTTCTTGTCCTGTTAGTTTTTCGTGGATTTCTGGGTTTGCCTGGTTTTCGAATTGTTGTAAGATAATGGAGTTATCTATTTCATTGTTTAATCTTTCTGCTTCTTTGATTGCTCCTGGTATTCCGTCTGCTGCTGGTGTTAGTACTAGGTCTGCTCCGAAGATTTTTACGAGTTTTCTTCTTTCTATGGAGAATGATTCTGGTAATACTATTTTTAGTTTGTATCCTTTTGCTGCTGCTGCAAATGCGAGTGCTACTCCTGTGTTACCACTTGTTGGTTCGATTATTGTTGTATCTTTGTTTATTTTTCCTTTTTTCTCTGCATCTTCTATTAATGCTACTGCTACTCTGTCTTTTACACTGCTTACAGGGTTGAAGGATTCTACTTTTACTAGTACTTCTGCATCTATTCCTTCTGTTAATTTGTTTAATCTTACTAATGGTGTGTTTCCTATTGTTTCTGTTATATCATTTGCAATAGGCTTTTTGAGTATTTTTATATTTTCTATTGCCATGTTTTCACTTCCGTTTTTTATTTTTTCTTTTAGTATATTATTATTTTTATTTTGATTATTTTAAATTAATTTGTTTTTTTGTGTTATTTTGCTAATAACAAATAATTAACAATGTTAATTTTAATTTATTAATATATCGTATTCATATAATAGTTATGTTTTATGACTATATAAATATAACTATTGTTATATTTTTATAACTATTGTTATATTCTTCATCATAAAAAAATAATTAAATTCATAATTAGAAAATAATACTTATAATTAAATTTAAAATACAAACTATATAAAATTAACGATGTTAATTAATTAATTATTCAATAAAAAAGAAAGAATATTTTATAACAATGTGAACATAGTATATAATAGAATCACAACAAATTACTAATAATAAAAAAATCAAATTTCTATATAATAAAGAGGAGCAAAAAATGTTTGATACCATCAAAGAAGATATACAAACCGTATTCTCGAATGATCCTGCTGCCAAAAGCACAATAGAAGTCATACTATGTTATCCAGGATTACACGCACTATGGCTACACAAAATAGCCCACTGGTTCTGGATAAGAGACCACCGCCTAACCGGAAGGTTTATATCACATATAAATAGATTTCTAACCGGAATAGAAATACATCCCGGAGCAACAATAGGCAGAAGATTCTTCATAGACCACGGAATGGGAGTAGTAATAGGAGAAACCACAATAGTAGGAGACGACGTACTACTATACAAAGGAGTAGTACTTGGAGGAACAAGCCTAGAAGATAAAAAAAGACATCCAACAATAGGAAACAACGTAGTAGTTGGAACAAACGCAATAGTTCTAGGAGACATAGAAATAGGAGACAACTGTAAAATAGGAGCAGGATCAGTCGTAACAAAACCAGCACCACCAGGATCAACCATAGTAGGAATACCAGGAAAAACATTAGACTCCATCAAAAAACAAAACAAACGCACACACGACCTAGAACACGGAAAAATACCAGACCCAATAACAGAAATACTAAACTCAATAATACAAAGACAAGAAGACCTAGAAGAAATAGTATACCATGAAAACCGTTCAGCAGAAGATAGAAAAATAATGTACAGAGAACTAAAAGATTTAGCTGACAATACTGATGTCTGTGAAGAATTACATAAAAAACAAGAAAAAAAAGAAGAAAAATAACAAACTAGATTCCCCCTCATTTAACTCCTCACCTAAAACCTTTTTCTATTTAAAATACACATTAACACTATCATACCCCTTAGATGAATTAATCCATTTAACCTCCGTATTATAATACCAGCGCTTATTAAGATAAGAATAATAATAACTAGGATTATTATTAAAACTAACCTTACAAGGAACCTGAACCCTCACCTCTTTTGTAGAATTATCCGACAATAACACATACGTGTAAATATAATGCTTATTACTAATAGATTTATAATAAACTCTGGATTTTATAGGACAATCCACACTAATAGTACGCACACTGCCATAATCCGATGAATAAACCATGTTAACAGTACCAGCTATATTAACCAGCATATTCTTAGCCTTAACACTGCTAGCCACATCATTGACATTATTAATTTCATCACTAACAAGAGGAACTGATATTGTTGAAAGAATAATAAGCACAATAAAGAATATTAACATATACTCCATGGCAACCTGACCTCTTCTATCCAATTAGATCAACTCCATCAATTTTATTATAATAATACCTGTATTTCCAAACACTAATGTCAAAATCAATCCTGATAATATAAATGGAGCAAAAGGTAAAGCTCTCTTAATAGGAATCTTATCAATCATATTACTATTACTAAGAGTAGTTAACAGCACTATATCCTCATTATTTAATCCAGCAGCATTATTAGAAATTATCCTATTACCTTCAGATTTATTAAACAAGTTTCCTAAATTATTTCTCAATGAGTAACTAGAAAAATAATATTTACCATTACTAGAATATAAGGAATTTGATAAAATCATTCCCTCCTCTAATTCATTTACATCATAGTAATCAGTGAATACTTCACTAACTATACCAGTACTTATCAGATTTTTAAAGATTAAAATAAATTCCAGGATAATAAATTCTATTATATAAGATATTAACTGGCCAGTATACACCTGCTGTGAAATTACAGGTATGGATGTTAAGATGATGAAAATTCTGTTATCACCTATTATCTTATCAACTAATAATGTGAATAATAGCATAAACACTATTTTTATTATAGGATTATCTATATTTAATAATGAAAAAATCCAATACCCAATGATTAATAGATTTAAACTCTTTAAACACTCACTTATTTTAATAGTATCAGTTAACTTTTTAATTAAATAAGGCTTTTTATTAATAATAGTATAGTTAATTACACAGGTTAATAGTGGCACTACTGAAAATATACTATTAACAATAACCCATAACGTAGGTATACTAAAGCCACTAGAAACCAAAGGTAACCTGAGATTAAACAAGAAACACCCTGGAATAATATCCATAAAATCAGGTGTTAAAAGTGTAGATATTGCAGTGAATAACTTGACATCACCACCAGCCCACACACCTAAAATCCACAGGATATAAGAAAATATGAAAACTAATACTACAGACAAGTAATAAAATAAGTTAAAACTACCAGTCAATAGATAATAACAAGTAACCAGCACTAATCCCACAATGATTGCAGATACTGTCAACTTATTAGGTATTAAACCATATTTAACATCGGTATATGTTGCAATTATACAACAGATTACTAAAATTGTTATTCCAAAAAATTTTATTAAATTTAATATATCCATAACTTACTTCTAAAAAAAAATATTAAAAAAAAGGGAAGAGATAAATTATATTTTATTCTGCTTTTTATCCTTAGCAGCTTTAATGAATGACTTGAATAATGGATGTGGTTTATTAGGTCTGGATTTAAATTCTGGATGGAATTGACATCCGAGGAACCATGGATGATCCTTCAACTCTATCATTTCCACTAAGAAGTTATCAGGAGAAGTACCTGATATTACAGCACCAGATTTCTCAAGTAAATCCCTGTACTCATTATTTACTTCATACCTATGCCTATGTCTTTCTGATATATTAGTATCCTTATATGCATCATATGCAAGAGTTCCCTCTTTAATAGTACATGGATATGCACCAAGTCTCATAGTACCACCCATATTCTTAATCTTCTTCTGTTCTTCCATCATATCAATAACAGGACATGTGGAATTTTCATCAAACTCTGTACTATTAGCATCAGGATAACCATTAAGCTGTGCAAGAGCTATTGTCATAGCATGTAAACCTAGACAGATACCAAATATCGGAACATTATTCCTAATAGCATACTTAACTGTTTCAATCTTACCATTAATACCTCTTTCACCAAAACCACCAGGTATAAGTAATCCATCATATTCATCAAGAATATCAAGGTTAAAGTCATTATCAGCTTTTATCCAGTCAATATCAACTTTAACTTTATTAGATGCACCTGCATGTTTTAATGACTCACGTATACTAATATATGCATCCTCTAATTCAATATATTTACCTACAACTCCAATTTTAACTTTCGGAGTTTCAATTTTCAAGTCCTCTACAATCTGACTCCACTCATAGAGATCCGCTTTTTCTGCAGGTGCATCAATATTCAATCTGTTTAACACATAACTACCCACATTAGCAGAGTACATTATTAATGGTACTTCATAGATTGAATGAGCATCAGGAGTGTTTATCACTGCTTCTATTGGCACATCACAGAAATGTGCAATTTTTTCTTTAATATTCTGGTCTAATGCTAACTCTGACCTACATACAATCATATCAGGATTTATTCCCAGACCTCTAAGCTCCTTAGTACTATGCTGTGTTGGTTTTGTCTTAAATTCCTTTGCAGCCTTCAAGTATGGTACATATGTTACGTGTACGAACATACAATTATCATGACCTTCCTCATTCTTAAGCTGTCTTACAGCTTCAATGAAAGGCTGACTTTCAATATCACCAACAGTTCCACCAACTTCAACCATGACAACCTCAGCCTTAGTTTTTTTGGCAACATTCCTGATCATCAATTTAATCTCATCAGTAATATGAGGAATTATCTGAACACAGGACCCAAGATATTCACCTTTTCGTTCCTTCTCAATAACAGATGAATAAACTTTACCAGTTGTAATATTAGCCTTTCCAGATAGTTTCACATCAAGAAATCTTTCATAATGACCAAGATCAAGATCACACTCCATACCATCATCAGTTACATATACTTCACCATGCTGATAAGGATTTAAAGTACCAGAATCCCAGTTGAGGTATGGGTCGATTTTAATTGCTGTTACATTAACTCCATAAGACCTTAAAATTCTACCAATAGATGCAGATGTAATTCCTTTTCCAATAGAACTAACTACACCACCAGTTACTACTATATACTTTGACAAAATTATCAACTCTTCCCTAAATGTTATAATATTATCAATATAATTATTATTTTAATAAACAATACAATAATAATTATACTAAAACTATGTTCAATATTTAATATAAATCTTTGTAAAAATTAATTATTTAATATTAATTAAATATTTCTCTCAACTTATATTTACTATTTTAGAAAAAAAGTATTCATAAAAAATAGAAAACATAAAAAAACAAGACAATCTAAAATAAATTATCATAAACATCACACATTACACAAAATCAAATAAAAATAGCATGAATTCAAACACTAAAAATAAAGAACTTCAAAAAAAAAAAACAACGCATCTAGAAAAAAAAAACAAAAAAATAATAAGAAAGGACTCTGTGAACAAACACACATTTTATGAATTTCTCTTTGATTATTGAATTAAAATGCCCTATTGTTCCCAAACTCTACAGAGTCAAAATATTACTTAGGAGTAAATGTCCATAATATTAGAGGAATTAATTGCCAAAAGATACTGAGGGGTCCATAAACTGAATAACCCTTCTGAGATCTAATATCATAATCAAAATGTTCATTAACCTTCTCCGGAAATATTAACAAGCTAGCATTGAAAAATTCAAATAAAACCAATATAAATAACCATAAATTATATGGAAATTCAGTCATATTATCCATAAACTGAATAGCCATAATCAGTGCTGTTAATGAAAGTGCCATTAATGGCTCGGATAGTAAATCTAAATAACCTATACATTGCATATTTTTCTTACCAGGAATACCTGCTACACCAAAATTTACTGGTTCATCATATACCGATTCATCACTAAAAATATGAGGTCTAAAATAAATACCTAAACCAACATATAAAAAACATAAACCAAAAGACATTAAACCAACAAATTCCCATGCAGTAACTAACATAGGAATAACACATAATATGCAATAAATACCCCAATGAATAATAAAATTAACATTATTTTGAGTTTTTAGCTCAATACCCATATGAGAAGACACGTAGGATTTAAACTTATCAATAATATTGGTTTTGCCAATAATTTTTAAAAATATAATATATCCAATAAGTATAATAAACCATGAAATAAATATTTGATATACAATATCCATTATTAAACCTCCATTTAAGCTAATGTGTCTCTCCTATTCACAGAAGGACTAATATAATTGATCAAAGTTTTTAAGGAGTCTTTTAACATTTTAAATCCTAACTTTTCATTAGCAACTACGTAAGACGTTATCATTGATATTATAGTATTTTCTTTGTTAATTTTATAATCTCCTTCAAGAATCTTTATTATTGTTCTTTTTGATTCATCTGTTTTTATCACAGTTTTAATACTTTTTAACATGTTCTCATCCAACATTGTTGATTTACTAGGAAGAGAATTTAAGAATATGTCTACCCCTAATTCCTCATCTGTTTTCCCAGTTGTCGGTTGAAGAAATGTTTCACCGACATAGGTTATAGC